>JALOAH010000079.1 GCA_023228865.1 Porticoccaceae bacterium
CGTTTCCACCCGGCACCCGCACCTCCCGCCCCCAAGGTGGCTTTGTCTTGTGGGTGCAGTTGCCTGGAGAGTTCGATACCACCGAGCTTTACCAAAAAGCACTGGAATACAAGATCAGCATCGCCCCGGGTTATTTATTTTCCAGCGATCAACGATTCAAACACCATTTCCGAATAAACTGTGCTTTGCCGTGGGAATCAATGCTGTCCCCGGCCTTGCGCGCACTTGGACAATTGTTGAATTGACAAGTTTTCATGCAGCAGCTGCCACCAACTGTTCCAATGCCGCCCACAAGGGAATCCGGAAGTCATACTGCCCCTTTCTAAAACATTACGCCTTTTGTTACGTGCTCATTCCGCAGAAATCGAGCATACCAGAGCGCCATGTTATGGGAGGGTAACAATCCGCCGTGTATAATCTACCCAGAAAAAGAGGTGCCGCCACTTCTATGATACTCAAGGAAAGACCATCATGAATATACGCAGTAGAAAGTTCTTTACTCTAGCTTTACTAGCCTTTATAGCTGTGGTGGCGGCGTTTGTCTGGCAACACTATCTGTCACCGGACCTTGATCAGGGACTGGTCTCCGGGAATGGCAGGGTGGAGGCGACAGAAATCGATATTGCCGCGAAACATGCCGGGCGTATCCGCGATATTCTGGTGAGGGAAGGAGATTTCGTTACCACTGGTCAGGTGCTGGCGGTGATGGACACGGAAAACCTTGAAGCACAGTTACGGCAGGCCGAGGCCCAGCTGCACCAGGCTGAGAGCGCAGTGGCCATTGCCCGCAGCCAGGTAAAGCAACGCCAGGCCGAGCGTCAGGCCGCTGTTGCACTTGTGGCTCAGCGCCAGGCCGAACTCAACGTGGCGAAAAAGCGTTACCAGCGTTCCGCCGCTCTGGTCAAGCGCGGCGCCGGTTCTCAGCAGCAGGCGGATGACGACTACGCCAGTGAGCAGAGCACCGGTGCTTCTGTGAGCGCCGCGGAGGCTCAGGTGGCGGCCAGTGATGCCGCCCTCGTCACTGCCCATGCCCAAATCGCAGGAGCTGAGTCGGCAGTCGCCGCCGCCCAGGCCAGCATCGAACGCATCCAGGCGGACATCGCAGACAGCGAACTCAAGGCCGTACGCGACGGACGGGTACAGTACCGCATTGCCCAACCCGGCGAGGTGGTGTCCGCGGGTGGCCGGGTGCTCAACCTGGTGGATCTGCGGGATGTCTACATGACGTTCTTCCTGCCCACGGCGATGGCTGGTCGGCTCGCCCAGGGCGCCGAGGTGCGCATTGTCCTGGATGCCGCGCCGGAGTATGTTTTCCCCGCATCGGTGTCGTTCGTGGCGGACGTCGCCCAGTTCACGCCAAAGGCGGTGGAAACCGCCAGCGAGCGGGAAAAACTGATGTTTCAGGTCCGCGCCCAGGTGCCCCGCGATGTGCTCGACGAAAACCTGTTGCGAGTCAAGACCGGCCTGCCTGGAGTGGCCTACCTGCTGGCGGACAGCAAAGCCACATGGCCCGACCACCTTGCCGTGAAGTTGCCTTGAGGGTTAACAGCCCATGGCAACAACCAAAATGACCGACGCCGTTGCGCGGATCGAAGGCGTAACCCACCGCTACGGCAAAACCCAGGGGCTGGACAATGTCACGCTTTCCATTCCCGCCGGGATGATGGTCGGGTTAATCGGCCCCGATGGGGTGGGCAAGTCAAGCCTGCTGTCCCTGCTGGCGGGCGTCCGCCGGTTGCAGCAGGGCCGCATCGAGGTGTTGGGTGGCGATATCGCCAGCGACAGCCACCGCCGACGGGTATGCCCGCGCATCGCCTTCATGCCCCAGGGGCTGGGCAGGAATCTCTATCACACCCTCTCGGTCTACGAAAATGTCGACTTCTTCGGTCGCCTGTTCGGCCACGGCACGGCAGAGCGTGAGAGGCGTATTGCCCAGTTGCTCGAGGCTACCGGCCTTGCTCCCTTCGCAGATCGTCCAGCGGGCAAACTCTCCGGGGGGATGAAGCAAAAGCTTGGCCTGTGCTGCGCCCTGATCCACGACCCGGAGCTGTTGATCCTCGATGAGCCCACCACCGGGGTCGATCCCCTCTCCCGCCGCCAGTTCTGGGCGTTGATCGAGCGCATCCGCCAAGCCACGCCGGGTATGAGCGTGGTGGTGGCCACCGCCTACATGGAGGAGGCCGCGCGCTTTGACTGGCTGGCGGCTTTCAATGACGGCCGGGTTCTGGCCGAGGGTTCGCCAACGGAATTGCTGATGAAAACTGGTGCCGAAAGCCTGGAGGCCGCCTTTATTGCCCTGTTGCCCGAAGCACAGCGCGCTCGCCACCAGCCGGTGACGATTCCTCCGCGCGAGGCGATGGCAGAGGAAGAAATCGCCATTGAGGCCCGGGAATTGACCATGCGTTTCGGGGATTTCACCGCCGTGGATCGGGCATCTTTTCGCATTCCTCGGGGCGAGATCTTTGGCTTTCTCGGCTCCAACGGCTGCGGCAAGACCACCACCATGAAGATGCTTACCGGCCTCCTGCCAGCAAGCTCCGGTCAGGCATGGCTGTTTGGCCGCGAAGTGGACCCCAAGGATATTGCCACCCGGCGACGGGTGGGCTACATGACCCAGTCCTTCTCCCTCTATGGTGAACTCACCGTACGTCAGAACCTGGTCCTCCACGCACGACTGTTCAAGCTACCGGAGGATGAGGTTGACAGGCGGGTGGCAGACATGGCGCGACGCTTCGAGCTTGAGCCGGTGCTGGACAGTTTGCCCGCCGCGCTGCCCCTGGGGCTACGCCAGCGGCTGTCGCTGGCGGTGGCGATGATCCACGGCCCTGAATTGCTGATCCTGGACGAACCCACTTCCGGCGTAGACCCCGTTGCCCGGGATGGGTTTTGGCGAATCATGGTGGATCTGGCCCGCACTGATGGCGTGACCATCTTCATCTCCACCCACTTCATGAACGAAGCGGCGCGCTGTGACCGTATTTCCCTGATGCATGCCGGTCGGGTGCTGGTAACCGACACGCCCCAAAACCTGATTGCCAGCCGTCAGGCTGCGTCGCTGGATGATGCCTTTGTCGCCTATCTGGAAGATGAGGTCGCCCGCGAGCGCAAGGAGCAAGGCCAATCGGCGCTGGAGAACGCGAGCCTTGCCGCTGAGGCTGATCCCTTGCCGACGCCTGCGCAAACACCATCTGCCAGACGCGTCGACAAGCCGTCCTGGTTCAGTCGTCGGCGCCTGTACAGTTATTCCCGCCGCGAAGCGTTGGAGCTATTGCGCGACCCCATTCGCCTCACCCTGGCCATGGTGGGCACCCTGATCCTGATGTTCGTGGTGGGTTATGGCATCACCATGGATGTGGAGGATCTCACCTTTGCGGTGCTCGATCGCGACCAGACCGCCACCAGCCGCGACTATGTGCTCAACCTGTCGGGCTCGCGGTACTTTGTCGAGAAGCCACCCTTGGCCGGTTATGGGGAGCTGGAGCGGCGTATGCGCAGCGGTGAAATCAGCCTGGCCATCGAGATTCCCCCGGGTTTCGCCGCTGACCTCGCCCGCGGCCGAGCGGTGCAGATCGGCGCATGGATAGATGGCGCCATGCCGAGCCGGGGCGAGAACATCAGCGGCTACGTGCAGGGCATGCACAATCACTGGCTGACCGGCAAGGCGCGGGAGGCGCTCGGCTCCAGCGCCCTGGCACAACCCGCCACGGTGGAGACCCGCTACCGCTACAACCCGGACGTGAAAAGCCTGGTGGCCATGGTACCCGCTGTGATCCCCCTGTTGCTGATGCTGATTCCCGCCATACTTACCGCCCTGTCTGTGGTGCGGGAAAAGGAGCTGGGTTCCATCGTCAACCTGTACGTGACGCCGGTAAACCGCCTGGAATTTCTGCTCGGCAAGCAGTTGCCCTACGTGGCGCTGGGAATGTTCAACTTCTTTCTGCTGGCGCTCTGCGCAGTGACCATTTTTCGGGTGCCACTCACCGGCAGCTTCCCCACCCTGACCCTGGCCGCTTTGCTCTATGTGTTTTGCGCCACTGCCCTGGGGCTGGTGATGTCCACCTTTACCCGCAGCCAGATCGCAGCACTGTTCGGCACCGCCATACTGACGTTGGTGCCGGCTGTGCAGTTTTCCGGCATGATCGACCCGGTGTCCTCCCTCGAAGGCGTCGGTCGCCTGGTGGGGGATATCTATCCCGCGACGCATTTTCTCACCATCTCCCGGGGGGTGTTTTCCAAAGGGCTGTCGTTCGCGGATTTGCATAGCCCATTCCTCGCGCTGTTGATCGCCGCACCGCTACTGCTGGCGGCGGGCACCCTATTGTTGTCGAAGCAGGAGTGCTGACATGGCCCTGGCTAATATTTGGTATTTGGGCGTCAAGGAACTGCGCAGCCTAGGTCGCGACCCGATGATGCTGGTGCTGATCATCTACGCCTTTACGCTGTCGGTGTATACGGCGGCCACGGCCATGCCCGAAGCTCTCAACAAGGCGCCCATCGCCATTGTCGACGAGGATCGTTCGCCGTTGTCGGCCCGCATTGTCGATGCCTTTTATCCGCCTTATTTTTCACCGCCGGTGCTGATCAATCAGTATGAAATGGACGCCCGAATGGATGCCGGTCTCGACACCTTTGCCCTCAATATTCCCCCCCATTTCCAGCGTGACTTGCTCGCCGGGCGGCAGCCGGAAATCCAGCTCAATATCGACGCCACCCGCATGGGGCAGGCCTTTACCGGCAACGGCTATGTGCAGGCAATTATCAACGGTGAAATCAGCACTTACCTGGAGCGTCACCGCGGCGTCAGCAAGCCGCCGGTAGAGCTGGTACTGCGCGCCAGCTTCAACCCGGAGCTCAACAAGGTTTGGTTCGGTTCGGTTATGGAGGTGATTAGCAATATCACCATGCTGGCCATCGTGCTCACCGGGGCGGCGTTGATCCGAGAGCGGGAGCACGGCACCGTGGAGCACCTGCTGGCCATGCCGGTGACGCCGTTCGAAATCATGTCCGCCAAGGTCTGGTCCATGGTGGTGGTGGTCTTGGTGGCCACTACAGTGTCCCTTACTCTGGTGGTGCAGTGGTGGCTGGGGGTGCCGATAGCGGGGTCGGTTCCACTGTTTCTGGCCGGCGCTGTGCTGCACCTCTTTGCCACCACGTCGCTGGGTATTTTTCTTGGCACCGTGGCACGTTCCATGCCTCAATTTGGATTATTGCTGATGCTGATCCTACTGCCCCTGCAAGTCCTTTCAGGGGGAATGACCCCCAGGGAGAGCATGCCCGACGCGATTCAGTACCTGATGCTGGCGGCACCCAATACCCATTTTGTGATGCTCGCCCAGGGCATCCTCTATCGGGGTGCTGGCTTTGCAGTGGTCTGGTCCCAGTTTGTCGCCCTGCTGTTCATTGGCGCCGGGCTTTTTTCCCTGTCCCTGGCGCGGTTTCGCAAAACCATTGGCACCATGGCTTAGTTTATGTCGACATATCAGTGCCTCTTACTATGGACTACGACAGTTGCTGTGAGCGGCGGGGTTATCGCCGACACTGTACAAAATGTGCCGGAACGTGGCGGAACCCTGAGTGTTGTCTATGAAAACGACACCTTCTACAACCGGGATAGCCACTACACCAATGGCGTTCGATTGAGCTGGATTCCCGGTTCCAGTGACACACCTCAATGGGCGGTAGATATAGCCCGCGCTATTCCCTGGTTTCCCCGCCATGGCTAGGTGTTGCATGGCTATTCCCTCGGCCAGAATATGTATACGCCCAGCGATATAACCCTGAAAAATCCACCGGAGGGTGAGCGCCCCTATGCCGGATGGCTCTACGGCACCATTGGACTTGGGGTGGAAACCGGACTTCAGCTAGACCAGGTGGTTTTGACTGTGGGGGTGGTGGGGCCTGCTTCCCTGGCGGAACAAACCCAGAAGGCGGTGCACAGGCTGGTGAACTCCGATGACCCCAAAGGCTGGGATCATCAGTTGCGCAATGAGCCGGGATTAATCCTGGCCTGGCAGCGTAACTGGCGCGCCCTGGTGGACACTAGTCTGGTGGGCAATCAGTTTGATATTACGCCCCATATGGGGGCGACTGTGGGCAATATACACACCTATGGCAACGCCGGGCTCACTGTGCGCTACGGTGACAACCTACCCCTCGACTACGGCCCGCCCCGTATCCAGCCGGGCCTGACCGGTACCAGCAGTTTCGTCCCGCGCCCTGGCATCGGCTGGTATGTGTTCGCCGGAGTGGAGGGTCGCGCAGTGGCTCGCAATATCTTTCTCGATGGCAACAGTTTTCACAATGGCTACAGCGTGGAGAAAAAACACTGGGTGTGTGACTTGCAGTTTGGTGCAGTGCTGGTATGGCGCAATGTGCGGCTGAGCTATACCCACGTGATACGAACCCGGGAGTTCGACACCCAGTACGAGAGCGACGATTTCGGCTCACTGACTATTTCTCTACAGTTCTGAGGTAACTTCTCACTATCTGGGGCTTAGGGGCATTGAGTTGAATTGAATTGAATTGAACCATGAACCCAAAATCAGGATAGCAGGTAAAGAGCAACTTGGAAGCATAGCGACCCTGCTCAACCCACAAGGTGTCTTTTGACTTTCTACAACACCATCACCCTGGCAACGATCATCACCCTACTCGCCGCCATTCCCAGTAGCAGTGTCGCCCTGGTGGTGATACGCGCCTCCACGATGGGTGTCAAACAGGGTGTTATCACTTCCCTGGGTGTCGTTACTGGTGACCTTGTTTTTGTAGCGATGGCACTACTCGGCTTGACCGCATTGTCGGAGCAGTTGGGGGCTTTGTTTGTGGTGATCCGCTACCTGGCGGCGGGCTATCTGATTTGGTTTGGCCTTAACTTGATCAGGAGCCACACCCACAGGGTTCCCCAAGGGGAGCAGAGCATTCCGCCAAAGGGGGCGCGAACCACATCAGCAAGCTTCCTGTCGGGATTGTTATTAACGCTGAGTGATATCAAGGCGGTCTTTTTCTACGCCAGTCTCTTTCCCGCGTTTATTGACCCCATTACACTGCGTAGCGTGGACATTGCCACCATCTTTGGCATAACCCTATTGACTGTCGGGGGCGTCAAGATTCTGTACGCCATTTCCGCCAGCAAGGTGGTAAAGCTATCCAACAGATTAAGTTTTCAAGTCAAAGCAAAACCGGTGGCGGGTGCCATGATGATAACCACGGGAGGCTATCTTCTTGTGAAAACCTGATACTCCGGTAACAGTTTAGGCAATAGGCATTATAGAGGATCGAATGCAGTCCCATATGGCCTAATTAGACAGCAGTCTCCCATCAAGACATATCTGTCAGTCTCTTCTGGTTGTAAAAAAGCATACAGGGTAAACTTGGACATGACGCATCTTTCCTCCGCTGCTTGTGATCTTGACGGGAACAACAAGATACGCCACTTCTTCAGCCTGCTTCCATGTACCAGTTCCAAAACTCCTGACACCATGGGGACAAATCAACCATGGACTTAACCGGAGTTTTGTAATTTAGAGAAACCAGAACCCCATGACCGCGATCTTGGGCCGCTGGTTTCTACGTCACTTTAAAGGAGTTTTTAATGGCCTCAATTGCCTTGCACAACAGTGTGCGTAAATATCACCGTTTCCTGGGATTTTTTCTCGCCGGCATTATGGCGCTGTACGCCTGTAGCGGCGTACTGATGATTTTTCGTACCACGGATTTCCTTAAATCCGAACAAACCAGTGAGCGTCAACTGGCTCCCGGATTGGGGGTTACAGAGCTGGAATCCAGTCTGCGACTGAAAGGCTTCAAAATCACCGACCAAGACCACAGCACCATTCGTTTTGAACAGGGGTACTATGACAAGGCAACAGGCGTTGCCACAGTCACGCTCAAAGACTATCCCGCTCCCATTGCCAGCGTGGTGAAAATGCACAAAGCCACCACCAATAGCCCCGTTTATCTTTTGAATATCTTTTTTGGCCTTTCCCTGCTGTTTTTCGCCATATCGTCATTTTTCATGTTTTTGCCCAAATTGCCCCAATACCGGAGCGGGCTGAAAATCGCAACGGCTGGCTTTGTGCTCGCGCTGTTGGTTGTCGTTTTCAGCGGCTAAAGAGGCTCCCTGTCAGGACATGGGATAATCCCCTCATGGCTTGCACGCTTCCTTCAAGCCTGCATAGTCGTTAAAGGCTTAATGTCGTTTTAGGGCGGCCATGGCAGGCTACCCTCCTGTGAAAATCTGGGTTCAGGGGATCACGCCATTCCCGGCTCTGATCAACACTCTGTATCCATCAACTTTTCGACCATCTGTATCTGTACTCACCCGCTTCCGGCGCTATGCTGTTTCAGCATGCCAACCCAAACCTTATTAAGGAACCTCTGAACAATGAACCAAATTTTCGCGCTGGCGGTTGAAGCTTGGAATCACAATCGATGATGACGGCATTTTTACGCCCATTTTGGCCGGAATCCGCTCTTTCGAGCGGCCTATCCCGCTGTTTTAGCGTATTTCAGCCGCAACTTGCCCGCAAACCTCGTGTGTTCGCTTTCTTGAGAAGCGTCTTGCCGGCCATCACCAGGTTGACCAGCGCGCAGGAAACAACCAGGTGATGGGCATTCTTCGCCAACCCGCGGTAGCGCACCTTGATGAAGCCGAAGCGTCGCTTCATCACCCCAAAGGGATGTTCCACCTTGGCGCGTACTTTGGATTTATTGCGGTTCTTGCCTTTCTCCTGTTCGCTCAGCGGGCGATTCTTGTAGCCTTTCCGGTGGGTAAAATCCTGTGCGTTCGGCGCCACCTCGGCGATGCTCTCCTTCTTGCCGGTATAGGCCGAATCACCCCACACCCGGGTCTCGTCCCCGTGCAGCAGGTCTCCGACAACCACCGAGTCGTGGACATTCGCCGAGGTGGCCACCACGCTGTGGATCAGCTTGGTTTTGCTGTCCACCCCGATGTGCGCCTTCATCCCGAAGTACCACTGGTTACCCTTGCGGGTGGAGTGCATGGCCGGGTCCCTGGCCTTGTCCTGGTTCTTGGTCGAACTCGGCGCGTTGATGATGGTGGCATCGACGATGGTGCCGCGTCCTACCTTCAGGCCGTTTTCCTGGAGATACTCGTTGACCAGGTGAAAGAGCTGATCCCCCAGGTTGTGGCGTTCCATCAGGTGGCGGAACTTGCAGATCGTGGTTTCGTCGGGCACCGGCTCGTTGCCCAGGTCAATGCCCACGAAGTGCCGCATGGCGCGGGAGTCATACAGCGCCTCCTCGGCCCCGGGATCGGAGAGGTTGAACCAGTGTTGCAGGAAGTAGATGCGCAGCATACGCTCAACGCCCACCGGACGGCGACCCGCACCCTGCGGATTCGGGTAGAACGGCTCGATGACCTCGGTGAGCTCCTTCCAGGGGGATGATGGTTTCCATCTCCTCCAGAAATTGCTCCTTGCGGGTCTTCTTGCGGTACTTTTCGAAGCCTTCCGTCAGCGTGGGCTGTCTCATGTTTAGTGGCTCACAGCGGGTTTTTGATTGTCGAATTATCGCAAAAAATCGCGGGCGAATTAATCAGAGTTTCCTTAAGGATGAGCGCCCCTGAGATGAACTCGCGAACGGATTCAGAAACCCCGGCATTGCTGTGGGTAGCATTGGGCCTTGCCATGGTTCCCGCCGTGACCATGGCCTTCGGTCGATTCGCCTACGCCTTGCTGCTGCCAGAAATGCGCGTTGATCTGGCCTGGAGCTATTCCCAGGCTGGGGCCATGAATTCCGCCAGCGGCGCGGGCTATGTAGCCGGCGCCATGATCGCCACCTACCGACGCAAGCCCGATGACCGGATGGCGCTCCTGCTGGGCGGAACACTAACAGCACTGACCCTGCTGCTATCGGGGTTCAGCTCCAATTTTGCGCTGCTCCTCACTTTGCGGGTCATCGGCGGAGCAACCGGCGCCATTGCCTTCATTGCCGGCAGTAATCTAGCGATCGCCTCAGGTCGCGGTGCGAGTCCACGCCAGGCAGCTAACCTACTGGGCATTTACTACGCTGGCGGCGGCTTCGGTGTCGTCATTACCGCCATTTCACTGCCGTGGCTGTTGGATGGCCTGAATTGGCGATACGGCTGGATCACCCTAGGGTTATTGTCTCTACTGGCCATGCTCGCCTCGGTACCGGCAGCAAACCATGTCAAAACCCTGCACCCCTTGCCCAGCCAACCACAGCAATTGCGCTATCCACCTCTGCGTCTGATCCTGCCACAATTGCTGAGTTTTACCCTCTATGGCTTGGGCTATATCGCCTTCGCCACCTACATCATCGATTTTCTGAAAAATATGCAGGGTCATGATACCGCCACGGTATCCGTCTTCTGGGTATTGGTGGGTGCGTTCGCAATGCTCGGGGCGTTTGCCTGGGGGCCACTACTTGCGCGATTGAACGGCGGCTGGGGCAGCGTTGCCACCATGGGCGTAACCACCATTGGCTCCGTCATTCCCCTCTATTTCAACGGGAAAATCGCGGTCTATCTGTCCGCCAGCCTGTTCGGTATAGGCTTTCTCGCGGCGGTTGCGGCAATATCTGTGTATGTAAGACGCTCATTGCCCAGCGAAACCTGGCCAAAAGCCATCGGCATAATGACCATCGGGTTTGCCGCAGGCCAGAGCCTCGGCCCGGTGCTAAGCGGAAAAATCGCCGATCTCACCCAGAATATTGAAGCCGGATTAGTGGCATCTATTTTTGCACTGTTAACGGCCATGTTCTGTTCGGCATTGCAGAGAAAAACAGTTGCGAGTCACACGAATCAATAAGCGGTGAAATAACAGCTATCTAACTGGGAGTTGGCAAACTATTTGGCGCCCATCGCAAAATCCATGGCCTCCGCCAACCGGTCGCCGCCCCAGAACATTTCGTCGCCGATCATAACGGTGGGCGACCCAAAAATGCCCAGCTGTACGGCTCGATCGGTCTGATTCTTGAGTTTTTGTTTTCCTTCGTCTGAGCTTGCACAGGCAATAATGCCCTGGCTATGGACATCCAGTTGGTCGAGTATTTCTCCGATGACAATGGCGTCAGCAATATCCTGGTCATGGACGAAGTTGGCCCGGTATACCGCCTGGATAAACGTGGTTATCCAAGGGGCGTCCTGGTTAAGGCAGGCTATGCGGCTTGCCAGCAGGCTGTTACGGGGAAACTGCGAGGGCTTATGAAAGGGAATGTCCTGCGCTGCGCATAGCCTTTCCATATCCCGCCACATGTATCGCCCTTTCGGCGGATAGAGATTGAAAGGCGAGTCGTTCCAGCCCTGTTGCTTGAAAATCACGCCCAGCATAAAGGGTCGCCAGTGCAGCGAAATGTGGTTTGCCGCTGCCAATTGCGTGGCCCGCAGTGCCGCCGGATAGCTGTAGGTGCTGGCAAAATCAAACCAGACCTGGATCGTCTTTGCCATGATTACCTAAACCTCCTTGAAAATGAACAAACGTTGCGCCAATCAACCGTGGAATTCGCCCGTTAACACCGTCTTTGCCAAGCCACTCAATATCACCCTGGAACCCGACAGTTCCATATCCACGACCCCGGTGCGGGCTGAGGCCTGGTAACCCCGCAATGTCTTACGCCCGAGGCGCCGTCCCCAATACACTGCCAGCAGGCAGTGGGCCGACCCGGTAACCGGGTCTTCCGGGATGCCGGCGGCTGGGGCAAAGAACCGGGAAACACAATCCACGCCACTCTCATCCCCCGGCGCCGTGACAATCAAGCCACGAAAAGGTAATGTTTTCAGCAAAGCCAAGTCAGGCTGCAGTTCCCGCACATCATCAGCCTGCTTGAACACGACAAGCACATCTTCACCACCCCGGCCAATCCATTCCGCCTGAACGCCCAGAAGGCCTGCGATACTCGCCTGCATATCCGGGGCAAGCTCCGCCGGTGAATCCGCAGGCAGTTCCAACCGGATGGCATTGTCCTTACGGCTGGCCGAGAGCAGACCGCTGCGGGTGCGAAAATCAATCATGTCACGGCCAACCCCGCGCTGCCAAAGCACATGAGCAGTGGCCAGGGTGGCGTGCCCACAAAGATTGACTTCGCAACTGGGCGTAAACCAGCGCAGTACCCATTCATTGGTTTGCAAATGCCAGGTAAATGCCGTTTCAGAAAGATTCATCTCGGCTGCCACATTCTGCATCCACTGCGGAGACTCCCTGCCGGTCAGAATACAAACAGCGGCAGGATTGCCCGTGAACGGGCCGCTGGCGAAAGCATCGACAATGTAAAGGGGGCTGGACATTTGAACTCCTGTGAAACAGTCGGAAAATTCTTACAAGTCACTGTAAACACCCCTTGCTTTTCGATACAGTTTCAAAATAATTATATTGATCCGGTACAGATTCAATTTTAAAAAATCTGTACCGGTAAAAACAGGCTCAAACTGTACTGGTTAATCTCTATTGGAAAGTCCACAAATGGAAACGCTGTATCAACAGGTTGCCGATGAACTAAAGGCGGGTATCGAGCGGGGTATCTACCAACCCGGCGACAGGCTCCCCGGGGTACGCACCCTCAGCAAGCAACGTAACGTCAGTATCGCGACGGTCATCACCGCCTACCGCCACCTGGAAGATGCCGGCCTGATCGAGGCGCGCAACCGCTCAGGGTATTATCTGCGGGAAAAATCCCAGCCACTGGCCCCGGAGCCGCTGACATCCAGGCCACCCAACAAGCCTGTGCCTGTCAACGGGCAGGCCCTGGTGCTCAATATGGGCAAGGCATCCCATGACCCATCGGTCATACAGCTGGGAGCCGCAGTACCCGACGCCTCGTTCCTGCCGGTTCGCGCCATTGAACGGGCCATCACCCAGGCCGCCAGGTTCCACCGGGACAATGTTGCCGCCTACGAATTTCCTCCCGGCCTGCCCGCCTTGCGCCGACAGATTGCCCGGCGCATGGTGGAGGCGGGCTGCCCCGTCCACCCCGACGAGATCGTCATCACCAATGGCTGCCAGGAAGCCCTCTCCCTGGCGCTGCGGGCAGTCACCAAGCCCGGCGACGTGGTGGCCGTTGAATCACCGACCTTCTACGGGCTGCTTCAGGTCATCGACAACCTCGGCCTGAAAGCCCTGGAAATTCCCACCCATCCACGTACCGGTATTTCTCTGGAGGCCCTTGAGCTTGCCCTGGAACAGTGGCCCATCAAGGCCTGCGCGGTGACACCCAACTTCAGCAACCCCCTGGGAAGCTGCATGCCGGACGACCACAAGGCCAGGTTGGTGGAGTTGCTGGCGAGCCGTAACATTCCCCTGGTGGAAGATGATGTCTATGGCGACCTCGGGTTCAGTACCGGGAGACCGTCCATTTGCAAGGCGCTATCGCCAACCGGGGATGTGCTGTATTGCGGCTCATTTTCCAAGACCCTGGCGCCGGGGCTGCGCATCGGCTGGATCGTGCCGGGACGCCACCAGCAACAGGTGGAGTACATGAAATATGTGTTGAACCTTGCCACACCCACGATCCCCCAGCTCGCTGTCGCCTCACTGCTGGAGGGCGGCCAGTATGAACGCCACCTGCGCAAGGTGAAAAACGACTATGCCCTCGCCGTTTCCCGCATGTCGGGCACCGTCATGACCCTGTTCCCTGAAGGCACCCGCATCACACGGCCGGAAGGCGGGTTTGTCATCTGGGTGGAACTGCCCAAAGACGTCAACAGCCTCGAACTGGCCCGGCAGGCCATGGCCCGTGGCATCAGTATCGCGCCAGGCCCCATCTTCTCAGCAAACCGGAAATACCAAAATTTTGTTCGTCTTTCCTGTGCCTGCCGCTGGGATGAAACAGCGATGAAGGCCCTGTCCACCCTTGCGGCGTTAGTGACGCGAAAAGATGTTAATAGCATCTAGCCAATGGCGACGTTGTGCACTGTTGCATCGGTACAATAGGCACCATCCTTCATCAGGAATGCCCCAATCTGTTATGCATAACAGCTAATTTATTTACAACTGTGTACTGGCACAATATGCGCTAACTGTCCCTATACCACCGGGGCGAATGCAACCAGACTTTGCCTGCTGATCCATCGCAGGGAGAGAACGATGCATAACGAGCATCCCCAAAAATTGCAGACTAAACAACGTTTACCAACATGGCTTAAAGGCCTATTGCTGCTGACTGTTTTCATATTATTCGCCGCTCTCTTTATCCAAGATGCAACTGACACAACGCCACCCAAGCACCCTTGGTGGTGGTATATCCATTGACTACAGCAACCCGGTTGAAGGCATTAGCCAATACTGGCTCCCCGAGATCGCCCTAATTCCCAACTGGCACCACTGCCCCGAACCACAGCCGACAGCGACTGCCCCAGTCGCTGTTCGATCACCGGTTTCCAGGGCACGAGGCTGAATCCCCTGCCATCGTCCAGCATGGCGAAGCGGCCACTGGTGAGCATCAGGCTGCGGCGATAGATACCGCTTACTCGTTCGCCATCGGCGGACGGTCGAAACTCCAGGCCGGTTTCCGCCGTGATGCCTTCCGCTACTTTCGCCAGTTCCTTGTTGCGCAGTGTGGCCAGCAGGTTGCGGGCAAGGATGACACGACGGCCTCGCCTCTCCGCCAGGCCCTCTTCGACCAGGAAATCAGCTCGCTGTTGTAGGGCGCTTCCGACCTCGGCAGCGAAGCCCTGGCCACCACCGACATTCCTCCCGTCTATCAGTTGCTGATCCAACCAGGTGGCACCTATCGACCGGGCTTGGCGCTCGATGGAAATGTGGGATTTCAGGGTCACGGCAATGCCACCGCTACGCTGTCGATCGTATTGGCGACCCTGCTCCGGTAGATCGGCCGGTACGCGCCAGACGTCGTCGCCCAGGCGCTCCACGATGCCAGCGCGGCGCAAGGCTTCCAGCCGGCGGCGATGGGAGGTCAGTACGTCTTCAGGATCACGTCCAGGAGTATTTAAAGTCCGTTGCATCTGATCCGGGTTCATACGGTACAAACCCTCCTCAGTCAGTGAAGCAATATCTCGATCCACAGCGCGGACTTTGCCAACACCTGTTGCTTCAACCACGGCACCCATGGGGAACTCTCCCAGTTCCACCTTGGCAGGCAGCGCCACGTAATGCGCCTTGCCGTCGATGCCATCGAGCATCAGGTAACCCCTATCGTTCAATTCGTCAGCGAGGCCCTTGGCCGCGACACGGCCGATGATAGGACTGGCGTCTTCAGTCGGTTCGAACACATCCAGTTCACATTGCCTTCCGCTCATGGCTCGCTGCATGGTGCGGATAATGTCGCCCCGCTCTCCCATCGTTCGCAGTGTCCGCTCCGCCTCCGGATGGATCATCCAGCCGCCGGGCTGTCGTTCGCTCGCCAGCCCCATGCGCTGCAACCACTGCAGCCGACCAATCAATAAAAGGCGCTGACGTTTCAGGTGCGGCTCAGCAAGCTTTCGCATATCGAGCAGGCCGTCCTCTGCCTCGCGCTTCAGGGTGCGATCCAGACCGGTCCAGCGTTCCTGTTCGACCTCCCGTTGCAGACTGTGCTGGATCTCCAGTTCGGTGCGCGGCCCCAACCATTCGGTGGCTAGTTCGCAAGCCCGTCGCCGCATACCATCGGCGATGTAATCGCGGGAGATGATTAAATCCCCACCCTGATCATCCCGCCCCCTTAAAACGATATGAGTATGCGGGTTGTCGGTGTTCCAGTGATCCACCGCCACCCAGTCCAATTGCGTGCCCAAGTCCTGCTCCATGCGTTGCATCACGTCGCGGGTATAGCGGTGCAGGTCTTCCAAGTCCGCCGCATCCTCGGGCGAGACGATGAAACGGAACTGGTGGCGATCCTTGCGGCCGCGCTGCTCGAAGTCGGCGAGGTCGGCATCGTCACTCAGGGCACTGTAGGCCCTGCCCTGTTGCCCATCACGGCCTACGCCTTCACGCTCGATATAGCGCAGATGAGTGATGGTGGAACGCTTCCCCGCTTTGGAGAGATTCACCAGCCGGGTCTTGATGGTGACGCGCCGGGCATTCGGCGCCAGGGATTGCCCGGCAAAGCGCGCGGCAACATGGCCACGGCCCAGTCGCGCCCCTGGACGGCCACCTCCCTTGCGGGCCCGGGACCCCGCCTTGCTGGCTTGCCTGATGACCGAGTTGATAAAGGTTTGGCCGCGATTTTTCGGTGCGTTGGGCCTGACCTTGAACTGCTCGCCCTCGTCATTGCGGCGCCGGCTCATGGGGAACCTCCAGCGAAGTCCAGCAATAGGGGGCGCAAGTGACACGCGGCTATATCAGTGCGGACGTGGCATTGGCGCTTTTCATGGCACGCTACACACTCCAGGCGCGTGCCGCGTCCACCCCATGTGCAGACTGCCTTTTCGCGAGCCAAGGTGCCGCGACCTTTTATCTTGCCCTGCATCTTTCCCCTGTCTGATTGCCCGGTGAGGCGATGCCCCGGCGACGCTACGACACCCGCAAGTGGGTCGCCGGCGAGCGTCGGCCCCACCAATGGTGGAGGGCGCTCGGGGCAAGATATCTGCACAGGGGACTGCCGCATTTCGGTTGGCGCGACTGCACCCTTGCAACAGCGGCAGTAACACGAAAAGAGCATGACAATTGTTCCAACTTTCGCTTTCACGCTGGTCACTCCAGGTCGAGTCGGTGGGCCACGCCAATCACGTTTGCCCTATCGATCGGACCAAAATAGCGACTGTCAAAGGAAGCCGGATTGGTAGTACTGAGCAGGAACAGCTCGCCCTCATCAAGCTGACGGCAGCGCGTCCAGGAAGGCAATGGACGTGCCTGTGCATCAATGAGCAACACGTGGGCCACAGGTACGCCATCAATACGCACGAGGCCACTCTGAATGCAGACATGCTGTGGTGCTACCGCACCAACACGTTTCAG
>JALOAH010000080.1 GCA_023228865.1 Porticoccaceae bacterium
GGCGCGGTTTCAAACACGTTGATGCCCATGTCGTTGATCATCTGGATGATGTCTTCAACCTGATCCGGATCGGAGATGTCTTCGGGCAGGTGGTCATTCACCTCGGCGTAGGTGAGATAACCCTGTTCACGCCCTTTGGCAATGAGTTCTTTGAGACGGGATTGCTGCTGAGGGGAGTCGCTCATAGTTGTCCAGTGTCAGGTTGAGGGGGCTGAAAAGAAACGCGCGATTATACCGAATAGTTGTGGTGATGTCCCGTTACTTCAAGGGTAGTTCAGGATTTAATTTTTTGCGCGATGTTTTGCGGTAAGCTTTTGTTTCATAAGCTGGTACAAGTCGGGGGTGCGCTCGTCCTCTGTCAGTTCCTGATGCCACAGCAGCGTGACGTGCTTGCGTTCCTGGGGAGAGAGTTCATCGCGGCCGAGAAGTTCCTCGAGTTGGGCCTTCGCGGGCCGTTTCGTGAACATTTTTTCCTGCAGATGGCGACAGATATCGCGAAATTCCGCAACATCATCGCGGGCGCTGGGCTGATGTGCGCCGAGCATGTCGGCCGCGACGATACGCGCCAGTTTTTCGCCCTCCTCGGCACCGTATATGCCGCGCCAGTAGCCGAGAATATGATTGAGCGTGTAGTGCGGCTGCTCGTCGAGCAGGATGCACAGGCTGGCCAGGGTTTCGGCGTCCGGGTCGTCGAGCTGAGACAGATCGTCAAGGCTGGCCAGCTCGGTGCGCAGCTGCGGCATGTGCAGCAGCAGCAGAATCAGGCGCTGAAGGGGGGAGAGTTTGAGCCTGCGCTGGGATGGCGTCTCCAAAGGGGGGGCGGATCGAGCGCCGCCATCATATTCGGGTGATTCGCCGTCCCAGGGCGGGGCGTCGTCCTGGATCGGGGCATAGTCCTGGGTCGAGGCATAGTCGTCATCGTAGTGCGGCGCCTGCTGATCTTCCGGTGCGGCGCCGGTGTCGGGTGCTGGCGGCCTGATGATGAGGGCCAACGCCTCGATGTCCATATCCGTGCGCCGCGCCAGCTCCTTGAGCATCAGTTGGCGAAAGACACCGTCGGGGATGCGGTTGATCAGCGGCGCGGCCAGCTGGCTCAGGCGCGCCTTGCCGTCGATGGACGCGGTGTTCAAGCCTTCCTGCAAGCAGGCAAAGAGGAAATCCGGCAGAGGGTCGGCGTTCTCCATGAGCTTGCTGAAGCCTTCCTTGCCCAGCTTGCGCACCAGGGTGTCCGGGTCCTCTCCCTGGGGCAAAAACAAAAAGCGGGCGCTCCTGCCATCGGCCATGCTCGGCAGGCAGGTTTCCATGGCGCGCCGTGCAGCGCGGCTGCCGGCTTCGTCGCCGTCGAAGCAGAAAATTACGTCGCTGGTGTAGCGAAACAACTTGTCCAGATGGTCGGCGGTGGCGGCGGTGCCGAGGGTGGCGACGGCATTGTGAATGCCGTGCTGGGCCAGGGCGACCACGTCCATATAGCCCTCCACCACCATCAATGAGCGGATTTCGCCCAGGATTTTGTGGGCCTCGTAGAGCCCGTAGAGCTCGCGCCCCTTGTGAAACACCGGTGTTTCCGGCGAATTCAGGTATTTGGGCTTGCTGTCGTCCAGCACGCGACCGCCGAAGCCGATGGTGCGACCGCGGGTGTCGCGGATCGGGAAGATGATGCGGTTGCGAAAACGGTCGTACACGCGCTCGCGAGCCTCTTCGCGGCGCACGACGAGACCGGCTTCCACGAGCAGCTCGATATCGCTGTCGTTGTCACACAGGCGGTTGATCAGGTTGTCCCAGCCCTGCGGGGCAAATCCGATGCCGAATCTGCTGGCGATATCGCCGCTCAGGCCGCGATTTTTCAGATACTCGATGGCAATTTTGGCGTCGCCATGGTTGCGCAACTGCTGGCGATAGTGGCGGTCGGCGTCGGCGAGAATGGCGTAGAGTTTGCGACGCTGCCCCTCTGCGGCGGATTCCTGGTTTTCTTCGCGGGGAACCGCCATGCCGCAGTGGCTGGCGAGAGTTTCCACGGCCTGCGGGAAATTGAGGTGATCGTGGTCCATGACGAAGCCGATGGCATTGCCGGCGGCGCCACAGCCGAAGCAATAGTAGAACTGCTTATCGGGACTGACCGAGAAAGAAGGGGTTTTTTCGTCGTGGAACGGGCAGCGGGCAGAATAGTTCTTGCCGGCCTTGCGCAAGGCTATGCGGGTGCTGATCACATCGACGATATCCACCCGGTCGAGCAGATCATCAATGAAACGTTGCGGGATTCTCGCCATTGAAGGGGTGCGCGCTGCCAAACTGCTGGCAGTTTAGCAGGTCGCCAGCGCGCTGGATGCGCCGCTTACTGCAGGCGCGCCTTGATGGCCTGACTTACCGCCGCCACATCGGCGCGGCCCTGCACCTTGGGTTTGAGAATGGCCATGACCTTGCCCATGTCCTTCATGGACCCGGCGCCGCTCTCGGCGATGGCATCGCCGATCAGCTGGTCCAGTTCCGCGTCGCTGAGCTGAGCGGGCAGGAAGGACTGAATGACTTCTACCTCCGCCTGTTCCTTGTCGGCAAGTTCCGGGCGGTCGGCATCGCGGTACTGCTGGATGGCGTCGCGGCGCTGTTTGACCATCTTGTCGAGGATGACCAGTGCGCGGCTATCGTCCACCTCGATGCGTTCGTCCACCTCGACGCGCTTTATGTCCGCGAGAATCAGGCGTATGGCGCCGAGACGGTCTTTGTCTCGCGCTTTCATGGCATCTTTCATGGCTTCCGTTATGGTGGCCTTGATGGTCATGGGGAGCTCCTGTCTTGCGGGGTTGGGTCAGGCTTTGGCAGCCACAAACAAAAAACGCCGATGGGATCGGCGTTTTCTGGAATCGATCAAAAGCAAGCGATCAATACAGGCGCACGAACTTGCGGGATTCGCGCTGCACTTTCTTGGCATGGCGCTTTACGGCGGCGGCGGCCTTGCGCTTGCGGGCCCAGGTGGGCTTCTCGTAAAACTCGCGACGACGCACTTCAGCGAGAACGCCGGCTTTCTCGCAGGAGCGCTTGAAACGGCGCAGAGCTACGTCAAAGGGTTCGTTTTCTTTAATGCGTACTGAAGGCATGTATCCTCTTTCCCGATATATCTGCTACAAGTGAATGAGTATTGCGTACAATGGGTCGCAAGTAAGGCCGCGTATTCTATACATTAACGGATCGACATGCAAAGCTTTTGTATGCGGCCCTGAGATCGCTCGATACGGGCGATAAGCGATTGAATCTGTGTTGGTTTTCGTAAAGTTGCGGATTATCATGGCGCCCTTCGCAAGAAAGGCCGGAAAGGGGAGTGGCTCCTGATGCGGGTTTTGGGTATCGAAACATCCTGTGACGAAACCGGGGTTGCTGTCTATGACAGCGACCTGGGGCTGCTGTCGCACGCGTTGTATTCCCAGGTAAAACTGCATGCCGAGTACGGCGGTGTGGTTCCCGAATTGGCGTCTCGCGACCACGTGCGCAAGATTCTGCCGATGATCCGCAAGGTGCTCGACAGTGCTGGCAGCGACCAGAACGACATCGACGCCATCGCCTATACCGCGGGACCGGGTCTCATCGGCGCGCTCATGGTGGGAGGCGCGGTGGCGCACTCGCTGGCGTACGCCTGGGGCATCCCCGTACTGGGCGTGCACCACATGGAAGGCCACTTGCTGGCGCCCATGCTGGAGGATGATCCGCCATCGTTCCCTTTCCTGGCGCTGCTGGTATCGGGTGGTCACACGCAACTGGTTTCTGTGAAGGCCATCGGCGACTACCGGATCCTGGGTGAGTCGGTGGATGACGCAGCGGGCGAAGCGTTCGACAAGGCGGCCAAGATGCTCGATCTGGATTATCCAGGCGGCCCCCGTTTGGCGAAACTGGCGGAACAAGGCAATTCCGGGCGTTTCCGTTTTCCGCGTCCGATGACCGACCGGCCGGGGCTCGATTTCAGCTTTTCGGGGCTCAAGACCTTCACCCTCAACACGGTGCAGCAACATCGCCAGAGCGACGGCCTGCCCGATGACCAGACCATGGCGGACATCGCCTGGGCATTTCAGGATGCGGTGGTGGATACGCTGGTGATCAAGTGTCGCCGCGCCCTGGAACAGACTGGTCTCGAAACCCTGGTCATCGCCGGTGGCGTGTCGGCCAACCTGGTGCTGCGTGAACGCCTGGAGCGGGCGCTGGCCAAAATGGGGGCCAGGGTGTTCTATGCGCGCAATGAATTCTGTACCGACAATGGCGCCATGATCGCCTATGCGGGCTGCCAGCGTCTGCTGGCGGGGCAGCGCGATGGGCTGGGAGTGCGCGCGGTGCCGCGCTGGCCACTGGATACCCTGCCGGGGCTGAACGCCAGGGCGCAGGGCGAGGAGTTGAGAGGCTGATGGATATCGTCTATATACGTGATCTGCACATCGACACCATCATCGGTATCTTTGACTGGGAGCGCGAGGTTCGGCAAACAGTGAGTATCGATCTCGAAATGGCCGCGGACATCTCCCGCGCCGCCGCCACCGACGACATTCAGTACGCCCTCAATTACAAGGCGGTGGCCAAGCGCATCATCGCCTTTGTGGAAGACAGCCAATGCCTGTTGGTGGAGCGCCTCGCCGAAGAGGTGGCAACCATCGTGATGACCGAGTTCGGCGTACCCTGGCTGCGCCTGCGCCTGAGCAAGCCCGGTGCCTTGCGCGGCTCCAGAGACGTGGGCCTGGTGATCGAGCGGGGAGTGCAGCCCTGATGGTGCAGGTCTACGTCAGCATCGGCAGCAACATCGACAGGGATCGGCACATCACTGCCTGCCTGGATGCCATGGCGCAGTGTTTCGGCACGCTTGAACTGTCGCCAATTTACGAAAGCGAGGCGATCGGCTTCGGCGGCGACAATTTCTACAATCTGGTTGCCGGCTTTCACTGTGAGCGCCCGGTGGGCGAGCTGTCGACCCTGCTGCGCACCATCGAAAACGACAACGGCCGGCGTCGCGACGGGCCGCGTTTCAGTTCGCGAACCCTGGATATCGACATTCTCACCTATGGCCAGGCCACGGGCGTGGTGGATGGCGTCAAGCTTCCCCGCGATGAAATTCTCGAAAACGCTTTTGTGCTCTGGCCCCTGGCGAACCTCGCGCCGGATGTGATGCACCCCCTGGTGGGGTCGACCTACGGCCAGCTGTGGCAGGCGTACGACAAGCAGCGCCAGCATCTGTGGCCCATCGATTTCACGTGGTGCGGAAAGGTTATTTCTAGCGCTGCGTCCTGAAGCCCTGCTCTGTTCTCAATCCCTTTTGTTTGCGCAGCCAATGCATAGACTGGTGTAGGGCACGGCTTTGAGGCGCTCCAGGGCGATATCGTCGCCGCACTCCCTGCAGATGGCGTACTCTCCGCTGGCGATGCGTTCCAGGGCAAGGGCAACCTTGTTGAGCTCCTGGCGTGACTCGTTGCCAATCGCTTCGATGACCTCGTCATTCTGGCGTTCCTGGGCCTGTTCCGACCAATCGTTGGAATATTCCGCCGTCACATCCTTCTTGACCCGTTCGAGACGCGTCAACAACTCTGCCTGGCGGCTTCTCAGCTGTGATTCGATCTCTTGAATGAGCGATTGGTTCATGGCCTTTCACCGGAATGTTCGCGCAGTGTTCGGAGTTGTGGTTTGGATATAAAACTCCGACAACCCGGGCCGCAGCCCAGGTTGTCGAGGTGGTTCCTTGCCAGCAATTACTGTAATTGAACAGAATTTATTTAACGTCGATGCGGCGCCTTTGCGGAACTTCTGCGTTGACCTTCGGCACCTTGACGGTCAGTACGCCGTTCTCAAATGCCGCGTCGATGTCGCTTTCCCCGACGCCGGGGCCAATGCTGAAGCTGCGGGTATATTTGCCGTAACGTCTTTCCTGGCGGATGATTTTTCCTGCTTTTTCTTCTTTGTCTTCCTGGCGGGTTTCGGCTTCGATGGTCAGTACGCCATCCTCCAGACTCAGATGTAGATCTTCTTTGGCGACGCCGGGGAGCTCAGCCGTAATCTGATAGTGGTCCTGATTGTCGTGAATGTCCACCCGGGGCGCAAAAAAATTACCCAGCGCCGCGCTTTCCTTGCGCATCGGGGTGTAAAAATCATCAAAAAAACTGTCGATATCGAAAAAACTACTGCGTGGAATCAAAGCCATGACACTGTCCTCCAAGGCACTGAAGAAAAGTTAGTGGATGACCCGACGGGGAGACCGCGGTCAGTGTATAAATTAGGCTCTGTGCAAGGAAATTCAAGCCGCGATGCGGCCTGTACGACGGTATGCTTGACCTGGGTCAACCATGCCGCCCGGCAAGACTCAAGCCGCCGTCGACGGCGATGGTCTGACCGGTTACATAGCTGGCGGACGTTATCAGAAAGACCGCGAGGCGCGCGATGTCATCCACTTCACCAAGCCGCCGCAAAGGTGTTGCTGCCAGTAGATCCTGGCGAGCCTCGGCGGGCAGGGGGGCATTGCCTTCCGGCCACAGAATGGCGCCGGGAGCAATGGCGTTCACCTGCACCTGTGGCGCCAGTTCCAGCGCGAGGCTCTTGGTCAACATGGCGAGCCCCGCCTTGGTGATGCAATAGAGGCTGAAATTGTCGAGGGGGTAGCGGGCATTGATGTCGACGATATTGACGATGCGGCCGCGCCGCCGCCGCAATTCATCGGCCAGGGCTTGAACCAGAGAGAAGGGAGCCCTGAGATTGGTGTCCATCAAGTTTCGCCATTGCTCGTCGGTGGCGGTGGCCAGCGGCGTGGGATAGAACATCGAAGCATTGTTGACGATGGCGTCGAGGCGCTGCCAGCATTGGAGTGCGGCGTCGGCGAGGGACCTGGTCTGGTCGATGCATGCAAGGTCGGCGGCCAGAAGGGCGGCGCTGTCCGGGCGGGCCTGGTTGAGCTCACGGCACAAAGCAGTGGCTTCCGTCACGGAATGATGATGGTGAATGATGACGCGATAGCCCTCGCTGTGCAGAGCGCGAGCGATGGCGGCGCCAATGCGGCGCGCCCCGCCGGTCACCAGCGCGACGGGTGTCATGCGCCAAGTGCCGCGCCGGGCGGATTCTGCTCGCGAAAATGGCGAATGGTCTGTTCGCGCTTTTTGTCGAGCGCCTTCCCGATGGCGGGGCCGGTAAGTCCTTCGGCGACGAACGTTTTGGGAGAGATGGTCTGCAACTCTGCGAACAGTGCACGCAGCCATTGGCCCTGAATATAGGCGCTGTTCTCGAAGCCCTTGCGGCCGCGTGCATCCGCTTCCACCGCTTGCAGAAAGAGCTCGAACCGCTCCGGTTTGCGGAATGCATCCGCGGCGCGAAAAATCTTGAGCAGCGTGATGGGGCGCAGCTCGAAGGCCTTGTGGCACAGCAGATGCAGTCGGGTGACGGGTATGGCGAGCTCGCGGTATTCGTTGGGAACCCGCAGCCTTTCGCACAACGCGTTGACCAGCGGAATACCGCGCTCTTCGTGGCCGATGTGGCGCGGCAGAATGTCTGCCGAGGTGGTGCCCTTGCCGAGATCGTGCACCAGGGTGCTGAAGCGCACCTTGCTGTCGGGCGTGATTCGCGCGGCCTGCTCAATGGCCATCAGCGTGTGCAGGCCTGTGTCGATTTCGGGATGAAAGTCGGCGCGTTGCGGAACCCCGAACAGGCGATCCACTTCCGGCATCAGTACCTTCAGCGCGCCACAGTTGCGCAGCACCTGAAAAAAAATGTGCGGCGATTTTTCGCCGAGTGCACGCTCGACCTCCTTCCACACCCGTTCCGGGATGAGATGACCAAGCTCGCCGCTGCACGACAGCGTTCGCATCAGGCCGATGGTTTCCGGCGCAATGACAAAACCCAGATGGTGGTAGCGCGCGGCAAAGCGAGCGACGCGCAGCACCCGCAAGGGGTCTTCGGCAAAGGCTGGCGATACATGGCGAAGCACCTTGTTCTCCAGATCGGCTCTGCCGCCGTAGGGGTCGATGATGTCACCTTCGGGACTCTTGGCCATGGCATTGATGGTCAGGTCGCGGCGGATGAGATCGTCTTCGAGATTCACTTCGGCGCCCGTGTAGAACGCGAACCCCTTGTAGCCGTGGCTGGTTTTGCGCTCGGTGCGGGCAAGCGCATATTCCTCGCCGCTGTGCGGGTGAATGAACACGGGAAAGTCCTTCCCCACCGGGCGATAGCCCAGTTTGGTCATGCCCTCGGGGCTGCCGCCGACAACTACCCAGTCTCTCTCCGAGAAGGGATAACCGAGCAATTCATCGCGGACCGCGCCGCCAACCAGGTAGATTTTCATGGCTCAATGATAGCAGTCATTGTGTGGGGCTATAAGCAGGTTAACAGTTGGCAGATTAAAGCCTGTGCTCTTGCTGTTAACTGAAAACTATAAAGTTTGCCGCCGATGGGATAAATTCCTGCAGAAATCGGAGTAAAGCGATGCTGACGGCATATCTGGTGAACACTGACGGCAAGATGGAGCGCGGTGGCGAAGAGCTCATCGAGCGCTGGCGCGCCATGCCCGGCAGCCGCATCTGGGTTGATCTCAACAACCTTTCCGAGCCGGAAGAAGACCGCGTGGTGAAACAGTTTGGTCTCCATCCGCTGGCGCTGTCCGACGCTAGGCGCGTCAGCCATCCGCCCAAGATGGAGATGTTCGAAGATCATCTGTTCATCCTTCTACGCGGCCTGGATGCGGACACCACCGATCTCGAATTTGGCACCATGCAACTGGCGCTGTTCGCAGGTGCCGACTTTCTTGTGAGTCGGCACGTCGAAAAATCCGTCAGCTTGCTGCAATGGCAGAGCGTGCCGGAACTGGCCAGGACCCTCAGGGATGGCGGCGTGCGCCTGGCGCTGGAAATCTCGGCGACGGTGGCGCGCCGCTACCTGGATCTGCTGTCGGAGTTCGAGCCGCGTTTGACCGAGCTCGAGGATGAGCTTCAGGACAACCCCGGCGACGGCGCCATGCGTGAGCTGACCCGCTACCGCACACGCCTGCGCAAGCTGCGCCGTATCTTCAACTACCACACGCGTCTCTTCGAAAATCTGCGCAGAGAGGAAAAGAACGCGTTTTTCAATCCGGCTGCCAAGGAATTTCGGCACCGCCTGATGGACGTATACGAGAAATACGAGCGCCTGCAGTCACTCTCCACCATGCACTACGAACTGGCCGGAGACCTGGTCGAAGGCTATATCTCTCTGACCAACCACGCCCTGAACAACACCATGCGGATACTGACCGCGCTGACCGCCATCTTCGTGCCCCTCACTTTCGTGGCGGGCATCTACGGCATGAATTTCGAGTACATGCCCGAACTGAGCTGGCGCTGGGGGTACTTTTTCGTGCTGGGCGCGATGCTGGTGGTCATCATCGTGCTCATCACCCTGTTCCGGCGCATACGTTGGCTATGAAGCCATCCGAAAGACCTTGGGCATCGGCGCCAAAGCGGGTAGAATAGCCGCCCTGTCAAACGGCGGCGCGCACAGTCTCCGTTCGACATTTGCGTCAAGCACCCGTAGCTCAGCTGGATAGAGCGCTGCCCTCCGGAGGCAGAGGCCAGAGGTTCGAATCCTCTCGGGTGCGCCACAAAATCAATAACTTAGAATGAAATCTGTACCAGCGGCCCTCTCTCACACCAGCAACAAAATCCTTGTGGTGCATATTTTTTGTAACTACAATAAATGTGATGAAGATCGAATTCGACAACAACAAGAACCAGCGCAACATCCGCGAACGCGGCCTGTCGTTTGAGTCTGTTGCCGATTTCGATTTTGCAACAGCGCTGATTATCGAGGACACCCGGCGCGACTACGGCGAAACCCGCTACCGCGCACTCGGTCTGGTCAACGGCAGGCTTCACTCGCTGGTGTTTACCGAGACCGCCCAAGGCATTCGGGTAATCAGTTTCCGCAAAGCCAATCAACGCGAGGTCACAGGCTATGAGCACAAAACGCAAACCTGACGCGCCGGACCGTGACAACCCGGAATGGACAGACGAGGATTTCCGCAACGCAAAACCGGTGACGGCACTGCCCAAATCGCTGCAAACCAAGCTGCGCCGTGGCCGCCCACCGGCGGAAACACCCAAGCAGCAAGTCACCTTGCGCCTGGATGCCGAGGTGCTGGAGTACTTCCGCGCCACCGGCGCCGGCTGGCAAACCCGGCTGAACGACGCACTCAAAGAGCAGATCAAGCGCCGGGCTCGGGGCTGACCACATTCAAGTGCGGCCTCGTGGGGCTTGCCGCCTTGCGGGGGTGCGCCACCTGCCTGTCTATAGTTGTCTACGGATATGTCCCCAGCCTTGAAAAAGCCCGCATTTTGCGGGCTTTCCTGCTGTGGCTTGCAAAATTTCTGGCACCAACAGCTGTACAGCCCTCCTCTTGCATCAGGGCAGTGACCGGCTTGGTGTACGGTCAATGAATACCCCTGTTTGTTGGATGCGTGAGTATACTCAAATGGTTCGGGTGCGGGATGCACACCGCAAAACGAGAACATGGTAGGGTTGCAGATGACGATCGATCTTTTTGGATGAGTCTGGAAAACACATCAGCCTGCAGCATTGATCCCCGCCACACCGTACTTTGAGCACCACAAGAGAACTGCGATCCAGATACTGGAGGCTCAAGAGCAACAACAATAGCTTTCCGGCACCCGATTACGGGCGTGCGGGGGCGAAAGGGTTCAGGAATCATCATGACAAAAAAAATCACACCACACCCGCGCCCCGTTCTTCAGGAGGGCGCCCTGGATTCGCGGACTCAATTGCCGAACCGCGACGGCTTTTATTATGACACCGCGCCGGTCATCGAGGCGCAGGATGCCTCTCTGGTATTACTGGTTATCGACATCGAAGGACTTGATTTCATTCTGCGCACCTTCGGCCCCGAGGAGCGGGACAGGGTGGTGCACGATATCGGCGATCGCATTCAGAAGACGGTCGATTCGGACAGCACACCCTACTACATTACCCAGGGCCGCTTTGCGGTTGTCCTGGCCGAGAATACCTACCTGCGCGCCACCCAGCGCGCTCGCGATCTGGTGGCCGGGCTGGAGAAGCCCTTCAATGTTTCGGGGATTGCCTATCATCTGGACGCGTATGTGGGCATCAGCCATTATCCCAACCATGCCAAAACCCAGAAGGAACTGGTGCGAACAGGTGTTTTCGCCTGTCACCTGGCCAGGGGGGTGGAAAGCCGTTTCGCAGCCTTCGACCAACAGGTGGATGAGGAGGAAAGGCGGCGCTTTTACCTGATGCTGGACCTGGAGCAAGCACTTGAAAAACAGGACGAGATACGATTGGCATACCAGCCCCAGATCAATCTGGAAAGCGGCAAGTGCGTTGGCGCCGAGGCACTGTGCCGCTGGGAGCATTCAGAGCTGGGATCGATACCGCCAGGCCGCCTGTTTCCCTATGTGGAGCAAACACCGCTGATCATGCCGCTCACCGAACTGATTCTGAGTATCGGGCTGCGGGATCTGTCGCTGTGGCAAAGCCGGGGATTCGAGGGTGCTGTCGCCTTGAACCTGAGTTCAACGTTGTTTCGTCAGCCCGATCTGCTCGACCGGCTCAAGGAGCATTTTCGATTCACCAACATGGGTATGGAGCAGGTACATTTCGAAGTGACGGAAACCAGTATCATGGAGCAGCCCAACCGTGCCATTCATACCCTGGCGGAAATTGGCAAAGGCGGAAGCAAAATAGCAGTGGATGACTTCGGCACCGGGCATTCCTCCCTTGCATACCTTGCGGATCTTCCCATTCACATCATCAAGATCGACATGCATTTCGTGCAGAACCTGGACAAGCCCTGGGGCAAGGCGATTGTTGGCGCCGCGGTGACATTGGCTGAAAAGCTGGGCCTGGAAACCATCGCCGAGGGCATAGAAACCGAAACGCAGCTGGCGCAATGTCGCGACCTTGGCGTGACGGTGGGGCAGGGGTATTACATAGGGAAGCCTATGTTTCGGAAGGAATTCGAGAAGTGGGTGGGGATGTAGACTGTGGGTTGGTGGTAGGAGGAGAGAGTCTTTTCCATATGGAGTATCACGTGAATTGAGGGCAATGCCTAGATGGGCGGAGATGCGAAACCCAGTGAGCTTGGCGTCACCGAGTCTCGTTTCTATTGGGTTCGCCCCTCAGTCCAGCAATGAAACAGCCAGCCAAAGGGCACGGGAAGCCAGTTTTTGTCGTGCAAGTTATATCTTTCTTTATAAAAAACATAAAAATCAATATGTTATGGTAAGTTTTGCATTGGTGCAGCAAAAGTTGGTACCCACTTTCTGAAATCAGCACTCTATATCTATATGAAACACATCAATTCCATTTGCAAAGTGCGATAGCTGTGAATGATGCTCAAAAAAAACTGGTCAAGTACCTCTTTCAGGCTCACGGCAAAGGCATCCAGGCCTTTTTCCGCCGTAAATTGCGATCAAGAGAAGATGCCAGTGACTTGGCTCAAGAAGTGTATTTGCGCATGTTGAGAGTCAAAGATCTTGATGCTATCCACAATCCGGAAGGCTATCTGTTCACGATCGCCTCTAATCTTCTGAAAGAGCACTACTTATCCG
Organism: Porticoccaceae bacterium; assembly: GCA_023228865.1. The sequence continues at coordinate 12,564 of JALOAH010000080.1, forward strand.
AGAGCAGGAAAGTAAAGATAGGCGAGATGACAATAGCTGATGTGGAGGAAATTCCTTTCGAGGCCGCTACCGTCGAAGATGAAATAGATACTGAACGCAGCCTCGCGCGAACTGAGGAGATTCTTGCCCAGCTCAAGCCAAAATGCCGGACGGCTGTAATCATGAAATACAAACACGGCTTGAAATATAAAGAAATCGCCGATGAGCTTGGTATCTCCACGAATATGGTCAAGAAGTATCTGGTGCATGCGCTGGTAGTGCTTCGTAAACGCATGATCGATAAGGGCGAGATATGAAGTCTGCGGATGAACACGTGACCGACGCAGTCATCGCAAAGCAAGCAGCGGAATGGTTTATCAGTAACCAAGAAGGAGGTTTAACTCTAGCACATCGCACCAGTTTTCTAGCATGGCTCAAGGCATCCCCTGTTCATGTGCGTGAATACCTGGCCATCGCGAGTGTGGCGCAGGAGTTTGTAACTGCGGTTGAAAAAAGTGAGTACGAGCTTGATGAGCTGTGTACCGAGGCAGCGAATGAAGATAATGAGACAGTTGTCAGTCTGTATGAGGGAGTAAACAACTATCTGCCTGACGATAATGTAAAGCCTGGTAAAGTTAATGAGAGAAGGAGTCGATGGGGTTGGGCCATTGCTGCCAGCGTCGTCATTTGTGCGGCGACGGTGATAGCCGTCTTGCAGCAGAATCTGTCTTGGTTTAAAGGATACGAAGTCTACCGAACGGCTCATGCAGAGCAGCGCACTTGGACGTTGTCTGATGGATCTGTCATGCACCTCAATAGTGATAGTGCTGTCAAAGTATCGTTTTCTTCCGCTCAACGCCGGATTGATCTTGAGTATGGGCAAGCATATTTTCAGGTCTTTAAAGATTCCAAGCGTGAGTTTCTGGTGAAATCGGGAAAGACTGAGGCCGTTGCGATCGGGACAGAATTTGATGTTTACCATAAGAACAGCGCGACAACGATTACGGTGGCAGAAGGCCGGGTTGCTGTCTTGCCTGGGTTGGATTCCGCCACAAAGAATCATGCTGCCATTCCAGAGAGAGAATTCCTCCGGCTTGAAGATCCGCTGAAAACCGTTGAGTTGGACGCCGGAAGCGCTCTGAAGATATATCAGCGGGATGGTGTCGTCGAGCAAAAAAAGGTTGATCTGCGACAGGCTACCGCCTGGCTAAAAAGGCAAATCATATTTGATCGTCAGCCTTTGGGGGAGGTTGCTCAGGAATTCAATCGCTATAGTAGGGTAAAGATTGAAATAGAAGACTCGGGGTTGCGTGCAATGCGAGTCAGCGGGGTATTCAATGCGTACGATACAGAGTCCTTTGTAGGATTCCTTGATCGTCTTGATGGTGTGTTTGTTGAAAAGAAATATAACCAAGTTAAAGTTAGATCAAAAGTAATAAAAGTTGAAAATCAAAAATAAACTTCTATTTGAGGTACCCATTTTCTTCGGATGGCGATCACTATAAATAATGACGAAGCCTGAAGGGTTCGTTCAGAAACAATTTTCATAATCATATAAATTGCTGGGGCTGGTTTGATGAAAATCAAAGATCATAAAATTAGGTTTGGTATGAAGAATAAACTTCTTGCTCTCGCTGTATCGCCAATACTTTCGGTGCATGCTCTTCCTGGATATGGGGGTCACGTCCCTCTGAGTGAAATTCTCGATAATCTTGCCAAAGAGGCTGGAATTCAACTGATATATGTGTCCAGCGACGTGGACAACGTATTGGGGGAGCTGGCAACTGCTGAAGATCTGTCGCCTGGCGATAGACTGAAAGCCGTGTTGGATAGCGCTGGACTTTCGGCAGATTTTATCAATGAAAGAACAGTAAGGATTTACAAGGAATCAGACGTACATTTAGTGAAAATGTCTGTGACTAACGAACAAGAAACATCAACTGCAGAGCCTGCGCGAATCGCAAGCACGAGGTCTATTGAAGAGGTCGTTGTAACAGCTCAACGCAGGACTGAGAGTCTTCAGGATGTTCCAATCGCGGTTACAGTTCTGACTCAAGCAAATCTAACAAGCGCTGGGGTTTCGGGGACAGATCAGCTACAAGCAACAGTGCCAGGTCTTACGATAACTCGGAATCATGGTTCAGCTATAACCGTGTTGAGAGGTATTGGCACGACCGACTCTAACGCTTCCGGAGAAAGTTCGGTCGCCTATTATGTCGATGGTGTTTATCGAATTTCCCCAAATGCTCAGATTATGGACTTTAATAACGTAGAAAGGATTGAAGTGCTGCGCGGTCCACAAGGAACTCTGTTTGGAAGAAATGCAACGGGAGGGCTGATACAGGTTATAACTAAGGATCCTTCTCAGGAATTTAGCTCTGATCTAAGTCTGGGTTACGGATCATATAAGACCTTTACTGGAAATGCTTATGTTACGGGAGGGATAACTGATACCTTAGCTATTGATTTTGCAGGGTACTTTAAAGATCAAGGTCGAGGTATGGGGAGGAACCTGTACGATGGTAGCGATGTGCTGACTGAAGATGCACACATGGTTAGAAGTAAGCTCCTGTGGGAGCCCTCTGAGTCCACAGCTCTAAAGTTGGCGCTAGATTATTCAAAGAATGAGGGTGATTTTGGTAATGTGCGCCAGCCTTTACCTGGAACTTTTGCAGGTGGAATAGGTGTCAGAATGGGCTATTCAGGAGATTATAGAACAGTTAATCTCAATTATAGTCCGCAATATAAGTTAGAAAACTACGGTATTGATCTCCAAGTCAGACATAACTTTAGAGAGATGAGTTTCAAAAGTATTACATCATACCGTCGTGATAATGTTTTCCAGAATATGGATACAGATGGCACTCCTTTTAGCATTATTGGAGCACTGCCTTTTGATTTTGAGACAGATACTTATACGCAAGAGTTTCAACTGCTTTCAGATAGTGATAGTCCATTGCAATGGATTGCGGGGATTTACTATTTGAACAGCGATGTTACAGCTAATCCGGCAAGGCTTGCTGGAGACTTTGGAGCAATTGATATCATTGATATCCTTAATACACAGGAGACAGAGTCTTACTCGGTCTTCGGCGAGGTCAGCTATGAAATCACGGAGAATACCAAAGTAACGCTGGGTGCGCGTTTTACAGAGGACGAGCGGCGTTTGCATGGCCACACTGTGCTTATTTATGAGGATGGATCTTCAATGCCGCTGCCCTACTATGATGTCTCTGAAAAATGGTCAGAACCAACTTGGCGTGCCCTGTTGGATCATCGTCTGAATGATCAGGTCATGGTGTATACCAGTTATGTTCGTGGATTCAAAAGCGGTGTCTTCAACGGTGTCGTCAGTGGCGCCTCTCCTACTCCCCCTGTTGAGCCAGAGATCATAGATTCCTACGAAGTCGGAATGAAGAGTGACCTGATGGAAGGGCAGCTAAGAGTAAACTTGGCTGCGTTCTATTACAAATGGGAGAACCAGCAGTTTTTGTCAAGCGGAGGCGGCGCGATTGTTCAGCTTTTCAATGCGGCAGAGTCATCGGCACATGGTGTCGAGGGTGAGTTGTCGATGCACATTACAGACAGATTCAGCGTCAGTGCCAGTGCGAGCTGGCTGGATGCGAACTATGACAAATTTCCTACCGGAGTTCTGACGGTTCCCAGAGATGCCCCGGACGGAGGAAATTTACAGATATTAAATGTCGACCATTCGGGTAACACTCTTTTGAGAGCACCAAAATTTACCTCATCGATGTCAGGGTCCTATTTCTGGCCTATAGAGTTTGGTGATATTTCTGCCACAGTTTCTTATTATTATAATGACGGGTTTTATTGGGATGCAGATAATCGTGTCAAGGAGGGTGCATATGGTCTTCTGTCTGCAGAATTAAAATGGATGAGCCCTAGTGAAAAGTACGGAATAAGGCTTAACGGAGCAAATTTGACAGACACAGAATATGCATCCTCCGCCCTTCCTAATTCAAATGGCGATCTCTATTCGCCGACAGCTCCAAGAACATTTTCCATTACTTTCTTGATGTCTTTGTAATTGGTTAATCACCGCTGTCACTCTTCGCCCTTGTAATAAGGGCGAAGGGGCTGTTGTTGCGACGACGCTAATTGGAATATTAATATCTTATGTTCAAGAAATTACTGATAGCAAACCGTGGAGAGATAGCGATTCGGGTCATGCGGTCTGCCGCAGAGCTGGGTATTGAGACAGTTGCAGTATACGGTGAGGATGATGAGGCTTCACTGCATGTACGTTACGGTACGGAGTCCGT
>JALOAH010000230.1 GCA_023228865.1 Porticoccaceae bacterium
CTTAAGCCCAAGCCTATGAATTAAAAAGAAAAGATCGGAAGTGTAGTAAGATGTAAATCGCCAAACCTACAACTCACTTCACAACCGATCTTTGTCATGCATCCTACCCGCACCTCTTCTCATCATCAACAGCGCCGAGTCCAGCATCTCCAATCGACAAGTGACAGCTACCGGTTCTTCAATCTGCTAACCAGTGACGAGCTGCTGGGCAAAGTGGAGGATCTCCTGCCGCCACACCGGGAACGCCGTTATCCACCGACAGAAACGCTTTCCATGTTCCTGGCCCAAGGGATGAATGCGGATCGCTCTTGCCAGCACATCGTAAACCAAGGAGCCGTTAGGCGGCTTACCAGTGGCTTCTCAGCCACCAGCACCCATACCGGAGGCTACTGCCGGGCACGACAACGACTGCCGTTGACGATGGTAAGCAACCTGACGACCTTCGTGGGCCAGTTGATTGACCGCGCAGTACCGAGCCACTGGCGTTGGCAAAACCGTCGCGTCCGAATCGTCGATGGTACTACCGTCACGATGCCTGACACGCCAGCCAACCAAGCGGCATTTCCTCAGCAGGGGGGACAGAAACCCGGCCTTGGATTTCCGATTTGCCGTATTGTGGGCATTACCTGCCTTTCAAGCGGTGCTCTCCTCAACGCTGCTGTGGGGCGCTTCAACGGTAAGGGCGGCGATGAGCAGACGCTGCTGCGCTCCCTTCACGACACCTTTGAGCGCGGTGATGTGGTGATGGGTGATGCGCTCTTCGCCACCTATTTTTTCATCGCCGAGATGCAGGGAAAAGGCATTGACCTGGTCATGGAACAACAGGGTGCCAGGCGACGATCAACCGATTTTCGCAAAGGCAAAAAGCTGGGAGCCAAAGACCATGTGATTGTCCTGAGCAAACCGAAGGCACGACCGTATTGGATGGATGAGATCCAGTACCACGAGGCCCCGGAATCGCTTCAGATTCGAGAGTTGCAGGTCGGCAACAAGATACTGGTTACCACGCTGGTGTGCCCTGCCGACCATCCCAAGCAGGCACTAAAAGAATTGTACAAGCAACGCTGGCAAGTGGAGTTGGATATCCGCAATATCAAGCAAACCATGGGGATGGACAAGCTCAGTTGCAAGACGCCCGACATGGCGGTGAAGGAAATATGGGTATATCTGCTGGCTTACAACTTGATTCGCTTGATGATGGCACAATCCGCCTTGCTGGCCGATGTTGTGCCACGAACATTGAGTTTCAAGCATTGCCTACAGTTGTGGACGCTGTGGTTACAGGCTGACTCGGCATTGGATGAGGAGCATTTGCGGACGCTTTTCCTGCTGATGGCGCAGCAGGTGGTCGGTAACCGCCCTGGAAGAATTGAACCCCGAGCGGTAAAACGAAGACCAAAACCCTACCCGCTTATGGTCAAACCAAGAGCTGAAGCGAGAGCCGACGTGAGGAAATATGGACATCCCAAAAAGGTTAAGTAAGTGCCATTCGGGTCAGAGTACAAATTGTGAGAGGGAATTGGAGTCAGAGTACAAATTGTGTGACATGTGGTTAGTCCACAAGATAGTCTTCAAACCCAGCGGCGGATTGGAGTAGCTAAAGCGAGGAGCCCAGCCCTCCGAGGCAACAACTACATATCATTTCGCTCTGCCCCGTGTCGCCCACTCCGGTTTCAAGATAGGCCGATAGAAAGATGGATGCCATTGCCGATTTATACAGGGTAGTCAGGGAGCGATATCCTGAGATCACCGTAGCAGCCGATAGAGTTCACGGAAGGACCTGGGGCGAGCCTGCTCCTGAGTTTGCTTATTCCTGGTTCGAGAGCCTCGCCAATGCGTTGAATGGCGAGATGAACAAAGGTGTCGACCCGGGAAAATACCTCAAGCTGTTCTCCTTTTTCAGCCACGCGTTGCAGGGTTGCAGCCCGGAGGTGAAAGAATGCATCGACGTGTCGTTTGTCGAGAATCTCTTTTGGCGGGTACCCGGTGACAAGGCGGAGCCCTACTGGGCCAGGCTGCCCGCCTCGCTCAAGGCGCTATACACAGGGTTTCACGGCCGTGCGCCAGTCTGAGAGCGGAAAATCGCAGCTCGGGTGGAATCGGCCAGAACCCTGGCGTTGAAGGGGAAGGGCCCATCCTCGGTTGATAATCCATTGGTCACCGGCACTCCCTGCCTATTCAAAGGTAAGGATTTCAATCTGGCTGCGGGCGAGAAGCCGGACCGGCAGGATGCTGGTTCCGACACCGCTGGAGGTAAAGATGACTTTCCCGCCGTCGAGATACAGGCCGCACCGGGCCCCGGGCGGGGCGTCGGTGGGTGCCCAGACCATGCCAAGGAAGGGAATCTGTACCTGGCCGCAATGGGTGTGACCGGCGAGGAACAACCCGTTCCGGTCCCATGCGAATACCCCGGCCGGGTCGTGGGTGATGGTCACCTTTGCACCCTCGGCGCAATCCGGGGGAAAGTCGAGGTACCTGTCCTTGCCCGTGTAGTGGTCCCCTATCCCCCGCACGCAAAGGGGTTTCGTCGGCGGGCCGAGGCGCAGCACTTGATTTTCCAGCACATTGATCTGCCTTGCCGACAGTGCGGTGAGCCAGGCCTGGCGGTCGGTCCATGTTTCGTAGTTGCCGAGCACCAGGGCGATGGGTGATTCGAACCTATCCAGCGATCGGGCAAATCTGTCGATAAAGGGGTGAAGGTTGGGGTGCGCGCTGCTGGCCTTTGAATAGTCGCCCAACAGCAGGACATGGTCGGGGCTGGCGCGATTGATGTCGTCGATCAGCCCGCGCCAGTTGGCAAAGGCGCTGTCGTCGTCTTGCAGGTGCAGGTCGCTCACCACCGCGAGGCGGTATCCCGCAA
>JALOAH010000231.1 GCA_023228865.1 Porticoccaceae bacterium
CAGAGCAGGCGAGAATTTGCTGGACGGGTCACTAACTCAACACCAGCAGGATAACTACCAGGCGCTGGCCATGGAGCTGGATAACCTGTTGGCTTCCCAAGTGAGCTGTCCCGGCGACGGCAACAGCGACGGCGAGGTGAACCAAGAGGATCTGGACAATTACCAGGCAATCAGTGCGAGATGGGGCAAATCCAGCAGTTATGATTTCAATCTGGATGGTCTGACCGACGCCGCCGACGAGGAGATCATCTTCGCCAATCTCGGCGTCTGTGGCAGCTGATATCTGCACCCCATGGGAATTCTCCGCAAGCGAATTTCCATGGCAGGATGCTGTAGTCAGACATAGAGAGATTCACTTGAGCCACCTACAAGTATGCACCTTTTGGACAAGCCGTCTGCCAATGTTCCGCATACCGGCTATTGATGATTTTACTGCTGACTTTAAAGATTTTTCCGTTATAACTAAAAGCGCAACCTTTAGGGAGACTCCGATTAATTCTGCTTTCGTCACTCCCGCGTAGGCGGGGGTCTAGACAATCAACGAAGTAGATATTGCCGTCACGACATGCACCATCATCACAATTGCTGGCGAATGATGTGCAGGAGATCGCAGCGGGTGCGGGGCGCCCTGATATATCGGATTTAACATGGTTACTGCTATCACGGCTGAGCACTAATGAAGATTAACCGCAGCGATGAGGTTACTTTTTTTAAGCTCCCGGCTCGCCATCCTCAGTAAGCCCAAATAACCGGCCACCCAGAATACAGCCACGCCAAGGCACCAGGATAATGCAGCCATCGGATTGGCGGACATCGTGCCCAGTTGATAAAAAATCACCGCCGCTCCGTAGGCGATTGCCGTGTTCCAGGTGGCGGCAAAAAATGCCCAAAAACCCCCGGCTTCCTTGTAAATGGCGCCCAGGGTGGCCACACAGGGCATATAAAGGAGTACAAACAGAATATAGGCGAAAGCGCCAATATCGCCATCGAACAGCCGCCCCATCACAGTGAGGGTGTCGACCTTGACACTCTGGGCTTCTGCGGCATCCTCTTGATCACTGAACTCATCCACATTGAGACCCAGGGGGTCGGTCAGCATGGAACCCAGCCCCGCCAGGTTTTCCGGTACAGTCTGGGCACTGGCGACAATCATTTGCCATATCGACAGCGGCTCTTCCTGTTGATCGCCCATTTCCTGCTCGGCGAGGGAGGAATAGAGGGCATCCAGGGTTCCCACGACCACTTCCTTGGCAAAAATACCACTGAAAATGCCGACAGTGGCAGGCCAGTTGTCTTCCTTGACGCCCATGGGGGCAAATATCGGTGTGATCGCCATACCGATATTGGAAAGCACGGATTTTTCGGTATTCTGGTTGCCAAAGGTGCCATCGGTGCCAATGGAGTTGACAAAATTGAGTACGATCACCACCAATACAATGGCCTTGCCCGCTCGCACCATAAAGCCGTGCAAACGGTGCCAGGTACTGAGCAGCAAGCCGCGCAGGGTGGGAATGTGGTAGTTGGGCAGCTCAAGAATAAAGGGCGTCATGTCCCGGCTCATCAACCGGCGCTTGACCAAAAACCCGGTGATAATGGCCATAACCATGCCAAAAACGTAAAGGGCAAACACCACATTCTGGCCATTACTGGGGAAAAACACCGAGGCAAACAGAATATAGACCGTGAGTCGGGCACCGCAGGACATAAAAGGCGCCATCAGAGTGGTCAGCAATCTGTCGTTTTGGCTGTCGAGAGCCCGCGCCGACATCACCGCCGGGACATTGCAGCCAAACCCCACCACCAGGGGCACAAAGGCCTTGCCCGGCAAACCCACGGAGCGCATCACCCTGTCCATAATAAAAGCCGCCCGCGCCATGTAGCCGGAGCCTTCGAGAAATGACTGAAACAGAAACAAGGTGCCAATAACAGGAATAAAGCTGGCCACCAACTGAACGCCACCACCGGCGCCGTCGGCAATCAGAGCGATAAGCCAGGGCGGAAAATGCAGCGCCGTCATCAGGTTGCGGGGCAGTTCCACAAAAAAAGCACCGGCGACACCGTCAAAAAAATCAATAAAGGCACCACCCAGATTGATGGTGAACATAAACATCAGGTACATAACCCCGAGAAACAGGGGAAATGCCAGCAAGCGGTGCAAAAAAACACTATCGAGCCTGTCGGTAAGCGTGGCCTTATTGGCGCGATCCTGATGGCTGGATTCGGCAACCACCGCGGCTATCCACTGGTATCTGGCTTCGATAAGCCGATCCGCCACCGAGCCGGCAATGCCTTTTTCAAGGTCGTCGACAACCGCCAGCAGAGACTGGCGCTGACTGGCAGAAACGCTATCGAGAACGCCGTCGTCCCGCTCAAGAACTGCCGTGGCCTGCAAGCGCCCTGCGTGGCCAAGGATATCGCTGATGGTGGCAATTGCCTTTTCAATATCGTCACCCAGAGACACCTGGGGATGGGGCAAGCCCTCATCGCCGCCGGGGCAGAGACGATTGACGAGCACATCCAGCAATGTGCCTACACCTTCGCGGCGACTGGCCACCACGGGTACGACGGGAACACCGATATTGCGGGACAATTTGTAGGGATCTATATGCAACCCCTGCTGGTGAGCCACATCCATCATATTGAGAACAACGATGGTGGGAATACCCGCATTGAGAAGCTGAGTGGTCAGATAGAGGCCGCGCTCAAGGCTGGAGGCATCAATAATGTTGACGAGGAGATCGGGGGCATCCTTAAGGATAAAGTTCTGGGCAATCTGCTGGTCGATGGAATCGTCGCCGTGGGACACATGGAGGGAATAGGTACCCGGCAGATCCACCAGCTCAAATTCATAT
>JALOAH010000232.1 GCA_023228865.1 Porticoccaceae bacterium
AGTGGACGGCGTGTACCGCGCCGGCGCCTTGGTGTTCGGCGGCGGCCATGTCGTATTGCCGCTGTTGCAGGCCACTGTCGTACCCGATGGCTTTGTCAGCAATGCCGATTTTCTTGCGGGTTACGGCGCTGCACAAGCCGTACCGGGGCCATTGTTCACCTTTACAGCCTATCTCGGCACAGTGGCCGATGGCGCGCTGGGCGGATGGACGGGCGGCGTGGTACTGCTGGGCACTATCTTTCTGCCAGCGCTATTGGTGCTGATCGCGGCCTTGCCATTCTGGGAAGCGCTGCGTCACCGCAGCGGCATGCAATCAGCGATGGCGGGGGTCAACGCCGGTGTGGTGGGTATCCTGCTATCAGCCTTATACGACCCGGTATGGATCAGCGCCATCCACAGCAGAAGCAATTTCGGCTTGGCGCTTGCCGCTTTTGCGCTGCTGGTCTACGGGCGCGTGCCGCCCGCCTTGGTGGTATTGCTGACTGCAGCGGCAGCTTGGGTCCTGGCATAAGCGCGCAAAACCAAAGACTCACCAAGGAAGTCGTTCGACTCATTATGATTTTTTTTCGCTGCGCTCTTCCCTGGTGAATTACACCGGGGTACTCAGCATGGTGCCAATGAGTGTTGGCATGATACTGGCACTGCGCCCCTTCGCCATCGAACCCTTTCTGGGCGGAATGAACAAGAGCTACCGGCTGCGCAAATGGCTGGACATTACTGCGCTGGTGGTTTCCGTCATTCAATGGTTGTGGACAGTTGTGCCGAAATGGATGGTGGCCTGGGGCAGGTTGGTCAAACCAGCCGGAGGTACGCAAGCCCCGCGCTCCCAGTTTGTCGAGTGACTGACATCCCAGCGCGGTCTGCCTGAACAAGTGGACAAGTGGACAGTTCTATGCGGCTGTTATTCTGATTATTCTCGCACTCATAAAACAATTCCCCCATCGCCATTTCTCCAAGACTCACTGGGTGCTGGCCATTATCCGACTGATCGTACAGCCCGACGGACGCAAGATCGACCTTTGGTACAGCACGGCGGAACCCGCCAGCGAGTTTATCGAACGCCTCAGTCAGCTTGCCGAGCAAGCCGGTATCCGGCTGCACGTCTTGATCACTGAACGGAATGGTCGCCTGACGACCGGAAAGCTGCGTACTGCAATACCGGATTGGCGGGAAGCCTCGATATAGTTCTGTGGTCCATCCGGTTTTGACCGCGGGCTTCGCGAAGGCTTGACAAGAGATGGGCTGAACAAAAACAATTTTCACCAAGAGCTTTTTGATATGCGTTAATAAATGTGCAAACACCCCGGCTTGGCTGGCAGCCAAAATCGGGGGGTTTAAAGTAGATTTATATGTGTTCAGTGGGAAACATCAAAACTCCCCCAGTTCGGGTGGTCGAAATACGACCCGTAACTATTCAGCGCCTCAGCCATCTTCACCAGCCCGTTTTCCGGCTGCTCGCCGGACACTTTGCCTTCGATGACTTCGACTCCTTGAATGATATTACCCAGCAGGATGTGGAGTTGAGCGTCTGCTTCGGGTTCCAAATCACAGTTTTCGACGATATAGGTGAATTGAGTCATGATCTCCCCGGACATTTTTTTATAGTCATCTGACTTCAAGGTATTTGCGTGGGCGCCGTCCAGACCCGTCGAAACGATCTGATGCAACTCACTCATACCTTGGCGGAGCGCTGCATCAGTCTCCCATTTCTGACCCTGGTTCAACTCCATGGTGCCATGCACTTCATGACCATGACTATGCGTGGTGTTTCCTGCCATGGCTGTACCAGCCATGGTGCTGAGGGGCAATGCCAACAAAGCGGCAACAACGAGGTGTAAAGGTGATTTCATGATTAACTCCAGAGCAAGTAAGAAAAGTGGTCGTCCATGCGTTTCTTAATAACGCATTTGGTGAACAAAAATCATGCTACCCAGCTTCACGGGAAAAAAAATTGACGACAGTCACCTTTCAAATAAAAGGAATATTTTTTATATTCACTCTTCACAATATTGATCTTGAGAAAAAGACCATGAATGAGAATGACCCGCATAACCATTGATTCCTAGCCGTTCTGAAACTTGTCACCCGTCAATGGATGAAAGCGTCTTTGCGCCTTACGATGAAGTCATCCATTCATCAACAAGGAGCACATCATGCAAAAAGTCGTTTTCAACATGGAACCCTTCACCTGCCCTTCCTGTGTAAAGAAGATCGAAAATACTGTCGCGAAAGTCGACGGCGTAAATGAAGTCAAGGTGATGTTCAACTCCGGGCGCGTGCGGGCTGAATTCGATAGTTCTAAAACCGACGCCGACGCGCTGGAAAACGCCATCGTACGGCTTGGCTACCCTGTCCTGTCCAAGAAGGTTTCTTAAACAAGAAGGATTGGATATCGGCCGCCATAGTGCGGCCGATATCCAACACTGAGAACCCGGATGCACTGGAGCACGACATGAAACAAATAAAGAATTCCCATATCGCTGGCGTCACAGGTCTGCTGCTGTTTATTGCCTTGGCATTGCACCTCGCCGGGCTTTCGCAAGAGAAGGATTACGTCCTGATCGCGTCTTCCCTGTTCGCCGGCTATTTTATTGCCATCAAAGCCTTCAAGGCCTTGCGCATGAAGGCGTTCAGCATTGAACTGCTGGTCACCATCGCCGTCATCGGCGCCTTGATCATCGGCGAATACGTCGAATCGGCGGTCGTCACCTTCCTCTTCATTTTTGGCGCGTATCTGGAATCGCGCACCCTGGAGAAAACCCGCTCCTCCCTGCGCAACCTTATCGACCAGACCCCGACCGAGGCCACGGTGATTCGTCCCGAAGGCCATATCAA
>JALOAH010000234.1 GCA_023228865.1 Porticoccaceae bacterium
TTTCACGCGCATGCACGCAGCTGGCATCACTGAAACCCTCGCCGCCAGTCTCATTTTGCTGGCGCTGATGATCCTTGCCGGTTGGAGCCTCGCCCTGTTCAAGCTTTTTTTAATTCTCCTCTTTGTGCTCATTACCAGCCCGACAGCCAGCCACGCCCTCGCCAAATCCGCGCTCCACGGCAAGCTGAAGCCTGTCACCAACGAAAAGACTGAAAGGTGACTCTGAAGGAGGACTGCGATGGCAACATTATTTGATATTACCTTGCTGTTTTTACTGGTGGCCGTCGCCATCGCCATTGTGCGTGTGCGCGATCTGTTTGCCACCGTGATGCTCACCGGTATTTACGGCTTGCTATCCGCCAGTTTTTTTGTCTCCCTGGACGCGGTTGACGTCCCATTTACTGAAGCCGCTGTCGGCGCCGGCATCTTTCCGCTGTTGATGCTGGCAGTGATCAGCGTTGTCGGACGCTACGAAAAAACGCCCCACAGACGCCCACTGATCTCCCTGGCGCTGGTAACCCTGACAGGCATCATGCTGTTTCTCGGCACCCTGGATATGCCGCCGTTCGGCGCCCCTGACGACCCCGCTCAACAGCATGTCGCCGTTCGCTATATTCAGGACTCACCGACGGAAATCGGCATTCCCAATATGGTGACATCGGTGCTGGCCAGTTACCGGGGTTACGACACCCTCGGCGAGGTGGTGGTAATTTTTACCGCCGCCATCGGCGTTCTGGCAATGCTCGCAATTCCCTTAACCAGGAGCAACGCAGAGAGTGATGCCCCTGAGGCCAATATGCGCAATCATGAAATTTTGCGTATTGTCAGCAAAATGCTGATTCCCCTCATTCTGCTCTTTGCTCTTTATGTGCAGTTTCACGGCGAATACGGCCCCGGCGGCGGCTTTCAGGCCGGAGTGATTTTTGCTGCCGAAATCATTCTCTACACCATGCTTTTCGGTCTGCGCACCGCCACCAGGGTGATAAATCCCGATGTTCTGCGCCTGCTGGCGGCACTGGGTGTGTTGTTATACGGCTGTGTCGGTGTGGTCAGCATGATCTCCGGGGGCAACTTTCTCGATTACAACGTTCTTTTTGACAACCCGATTACCGGCCAGCATATGGGCATTCTCTTTATCGAGCTGGGAGTGGGGATCACCGTGGCATCGACCATGATCCTGATGTTTTTTGCCTTTGCCGGAAAAACTGAAAATCACCGCGAGGACAACCCATGGTGATGGATTTATACAATTACTGGATGGTTATTGTGCTGATGATGATCGGTTTTTATATCGTCATCGTCCAGGGTAACCTGATCAAAAAACTGATTGGCCTGAATATTTTTCAAACCTCGGTTTTTATCTTTTATATCAGCGTCGGCAAAGTCGACGGCGGCACGGCGCCGATTTTTATCCCCGAAGCAACCCTGTATTCAAACCCCCTCACCCATGTGCTGATTCTCACCGCCATCGTGGTCGGCATTGCCACCATGGCGCTGGCGCTGTCGCTGGTGGTGAGAATAAAAGCCGCCTACGGCACCGTGGAAGAACAGGAATTACAGGAGAGAGACCTCCAGTGCTAAACCACTTGGCCATTTTGCAGGTGATCGTCCCGCTCCTCGCCGCGCCCATCAGCCTGCTGCTCAACAAGGCCAGGCTCGCCTGGCTGTTTGCCTGTGTCGCCGCTGTTGCCACCTTTATCATCAGCGCGCTACTGCTCTATCAGGTTCAGCAAACGGGAACCATTACCTATGATCTTGGTGGCTGGGAGGCGCCCTGGGGTATTCAGTATCGCATCGACCTGCTTGCCGCCTATGTCCTGCTGGTTGTCAGCACCATCGCCATGCTGGTGCTGTTCGCTGCCCATACCAGCATCAGTGTTGAAGTGCCGGGCGACCGGCAGACATTGCTCTACGTGCTCTACCTGTTGTGTCTCGCCGGTTTGCTGGGCATTGTCGCCACCGGTGATATTTTCAATGTCTTTGTCTTTCTTGAGATTTCATCCCTGGCCAGTTACGCTCTGATTGCCTATGGCCGCGACCGCCGGGCGCTGTGGGCGGCCTATCAGTATCTGGTGGTGGGCACCATCGGGGCGACATTCTTCCTCATTGGCATCGGCTTTCTTTACAGCCTCACCGGCACTCTGAATATGGCGGATCTGGCCGTCCGCATTCCCGCCCTGGGGGCATCAAAAACCCTCTATACCGCCTTTGCCTTTATCGTTGTCGGCATCTGTCTCAAGTTGGCGCTGTTTCCGCTGCATCTGTGGTTGCCCAATGCCTATGCCTACGCACCCTCCATCGTCACGGCGTTTCTGGCCGCCACCGCCACCAAAGGTTGCCGTCTATCTGTTGATTCGCCTCGATTATTCGGTGTTTGGCACAGCGTTCATTACTTCCGTGCTGCCACTGCAGAGCATTTTTCTCGTTCTCGGTTTGGTGGGGGTTTTTGTCGCTTCCCTGGTTGCCATTCAACAGCCCAATATCAAGCGTCTTTTTGCCTATTCCAGTGTCGCTCAGATCGGTTACATGATTATCGGCATGGGTATAGGCACAACACTGGGGCTGCAGGCGACATTGCTGCATCTGTTTAATCACGCTCTGATGAAAGGTGCGCTCTTCCTCGCCCTGGCCGCCGTTGTTTACCGTATCGGCAGTGTCGATATCAGTGCGTTTCGCGGCCTCGGCAAGACCATGCCATTGACCATGGCCGCCATTGTTGGCGGCGGACTCAGCCTGATTGGCGTGCCTCTCACCGTGGGCTTTGTCAGCAAATGGCACCTGATTCTGGCAG
>JALOAH010000233.1 GCA_023228865.1 Porticoccaceae bacterium
AACCCTGGAGTTGCGCAACCAGTTATTTGCAAAACTGCGCGAGCAGTACCAGATTCAGCTCCCCGCCCCCTTTTCCCAGCTGCTTTCTCAACATTCATGCCCGCCAGCGTGCTGAAACAGATTGCCCTGGTGATCTGCCTGCTCACCTGGCTCGGACTGAGCGGCCTTTGCCGCGGCCACGCCCTGGAGCCGGGGTATCTTGAAATTCGCCAGTTTGACAGCGAGCGTTATGCTGTTGTGTGGAAAAAGCCAGCGGTCGCCGGCAAACCGATGGCAATTAGCGCAAAACTGCCCACCCAGTGCCAGCAAAATCCATCAGATGAACCGGTCTGGGACGGCAGAGCCTACCTGTCCCGGTGGCTGTCTGCTTGTACTGGCGGCATCGAAGGAGGCGTCATTGAAATAACGGGGCTTGAGCACACCGCAACCGATGTTCTGGTGCGTCTGGATTTAAGTGATGGCAGAGGATACACCCACAGGCTAACCCCTTCAGAGGCCACCGTCGTGATTCCGGCCAGAGCCAGTCAGTGGCATGTGGCAAAGACCTATCTTCTCTACGGTATCGAGCACATTCTCCTCGGCGTCGATCACCTGCTTTTTGTTCTCGCCCTGCTGCTTCTGGTCAGAGGTCTCGGCAGCGTCATAGCGACAATCACTGCATTTACACTGGCTCACAGCCTCACTCTGGCGGCGGCAACCCTGGAGTTGGTGACCGTGCCCATGGCGCCCATTGAAGCCGTGATCGCGTTAAGCATTGCTTTTGTTGCCGCAGAAATCATTCACAGCCAGCGGGGCAAGCCGGGGCTGACATCAGCCTGGCCCTGGCTGGTGGCTTTTACCTTTGGCCTGCTTCACGGTTTTGGTTTTGCCAGCGCGCTCACCGACGTCGGCCTGCCGCAGCAGGCCATTCCCCTCGCCCTGCTGTTTTTCAATATCGGCGTCGAACTTGGCCAGCTTGTGTTTGTCGCCAGTTTTTTTGTGGTTATAGCCGCAGCAACCCGCGTCATCGCCTGGCTAAAACTTCCCCTGGCGGCAATCAGGCAGCGCTTTCGAGCCGCCTCCGCTTACGCCATTGGCAGCCTGGCAATGTTCTGGGTGGTTGAGCGCACGCTATCCTTCGCTGTCTGAGTGCTCGGGACGATTATCTACAGGAGTTCTGGTGGGTAGCTATGGATTCCTGTCTGCCCGAAAAGACAAACCCTTAAGGATGCTCGAATTAATGTCATTCCCGGGCAGGCGGGAATCTATAATCCCTTGATTTTTCTGGACTCCCGCTTGCGCGGGAGTGACGAAAACAGAATTAATCGGAGTGTCTTTAATTATTACCCCGCCAGGCCAGGGTGCCCGCATCGATGTGATAAATACTGCCGGTAATAAAGGACGCCTCTTCCGACGCCAAAAAGCACACCAGTTTTGCCACCTCTTCAGGTTTGCCAAGGCGTTTGATGAGATGGGGGCCAGACAGCCTGGCTTCGGTTGTGGCGCGCTCCTCCGAGGAAAAGGTTTCCAGGCTGTGTATCAGCATAGGGGTGGCGATGGCGCCGGGGGCGTAGGCGTTGCAGCGAATACCATAGGCTCCGGCCTCCACAGCAATGGCCTGGGTCAACAGTTTCACCGCGCCCTTGCTGGCGGAATAGGCGGGAATTCCCGGATAGGCGACAGAACTGGCCACAGACGCGGCATTGACGATGGCCGGCGACAGGGTTGATTGCTTCAAATAGGGTAACGCCAGCTTGGTTGCCCGCCAGATGGCTTTGACATTGACATTCATAATCAAATCCCAGGCCTCTTCAGTGAGAGACTCCAGGGTTTGGGCGCCGCCGGTGGCGCCATCGTCGGTGATACCGGCATTGTTGACCAGAACATCGATGCCGCCAGCGCTTTTGACTGCCTGCTTAATCAGATGTTCAATATCCGCCAATTGGCTGAGATCGGTTTTGACAAACAGCGCCTGTGCCCCCGCTGCCCTGACCTCTTCAGCGGCAGCTTCGCCTTCTTCGCGCTTTAAATCCGCCAGAATCACCCAGGCTGCACCCTCGCGAGCAGCTTCTACAGCAATGGCGCGCCCCATGCCTTGGGCGGCGCCGGTGACGATTACTTTTCTTGCAGCCAATTTCCCTTCTTTCATGGTTTCCTCAATTTTATTGTCAAGTTGTCAGATATTGCAGTTACCCCGAACAGGGAAAACCGAAAATGCGCTTCAGGTTCATTCGCAAGCCCAAACCACAACCCTGCTCTTGTGCAGCAAAATATGAATTGTTTCGCATATTTATAATACGCTTGATTTTATAACATACGCGAAGTAATGTTGCCAAATGCTTCGGCAAACCATAAACCCGCGAAACAGCGACAACAGGCGCTGGAATGGGGCAAAAATACCCTAGGAAACTCTGATTAATATCATTTCCGCGCAGGCTGGAGTCCAGAAAAATCAAGAGATCATAGATTCCCGCCGGCGCGGTAGTGGCGAA
Organism: Porticoccaceae bacterium; assembly: GCA_023228865.1. The sequence goes on from JALOAH010000233.1 coordinate 2,472, forward strand.
AACAGAATTAATAATGAAAAGGCCGCAGCCAAACCGCTAACTATTCCAGTGCCAGGGTGAAATTGCGCAAATGTTCGAAACAGAAAAAGTAGAAACCAGACGATGAATAAAGACCAATTCCCCGCTGACAGCACCTTCTCCGGTTACGCCCCTACGAACAAAACCAAGCCTCTGGCCGCAACAAGGAAGTGGACTATCTGCATGCTGGCCTTGCTCGCGCCCCTTGCAACCCTCAGCATCGCCGACGCCCCGGATTTTGGCAACCGCATCATCAATGCCGACAGGGAGCCCCATAACTGGCTTTCCCACGGGCGCAGCTA
>JALOAH010000235.1 GCA_023228865.1 Porticoccaceae bacterium
TGAGGTGGACGAGATTTTCAACTTGGCCTGCCCGGCATCGCCCATTCATTATCAGCATGATCCAGTGCAAACCACCAAAACCAGCGTGCATGGCGCCATCAATATGCTTGGCCTGGCAAAAAGAGTCAAAGCCAAAATTTTGCAGGCATCTACCAGCGAGGTCTATGGTGATCCAGAAGTTCATCCACAGGTTGAAAGTTATTGGGGCAGAGTTAACTGCACTGGCATTCGCGCCTGTTATGACGAAGGCAAGCGCTGCGCTGAAACTCTCTTTTTCGACTATTGGCGGCAATACAAGCTGCGCGTCAAAGTCATCCGTATCTTCAACACCTACGGACCAAGGATGCACCCCAATGACGGGCGCGTCGTTTCCAACTTCATTGTCCAAGCCTTGCAGAATCAGGACATCACCCTATATGGCAGCGGCAATCAAACCCGTTCCTTCTGCTATTGCGACGATCTTATCGAGGGAATGATCCGGATGATGGACTCCCCCGATGAATTTATTGGACCAGTCAATCTTGGCAACCCCGACGAATTCACCATCAAGGAGCTGGCCGAGAAAGTGATCGAGCTTACCGGCTCGAAATCAAAGATCGTTTATCAGCCACTGCCCCAGGATGATCCCAAACAACGTCGCCCTGATATCTCTTTGGCGAAAGAAAAACTTGACTGGCAACCATTCATCAAACTTGATGAGGGACTAAAGAAAACCATCGCTTATTTTGACCAATTGCTCACGCAAAGAAATTTCACCTGAAACCAAGTAAAAGAAAGGAAGATCGATCATGGCTTTGATAGCAGCTCAAATGTACACCCTGAGGGACTTCTGTAAGACACCGGCGGAAATCGCCACGGCCTGCGCAAAAGTCAAGAAAATGGGTTATGACGGCATTCAGATTTCCGGCATGGGAAAAATTGATCCCGTCGAGATGAAAAAGATTTTGGATGGTGAGGGTCTGCAATGCGCCGCCACCCACACCAGCTTGGACGAAATGGAAAATGAGACCAGCCGTGTGATTGAGGAGCATCAGCTCTGGAATTGCAAATACGCCGCTATCGGCGGTTTCTTCACAAAAGAATGGAACCGCTCGGTCATCGACAATTTTATCGCCAAGTACAACGCCATCAGCAAAAAATTTGCCGGCTCTGGCATCAGCATTGGCTACCACAACCACCACCATGAGTTCGCCCAGGTTGATGGACATCGCCCAATGGACTTGCTGATCAACAACTTGGACCCGGAAATCTGGATTGAGATTGACACTCACTGGGTGGCCCGCGGCGGCTCTGACCCGGCCACCTACATTAGAAAAGTGGCTGGCCGCATACCCTGCGTGCATTTCAAGGATATGACCATCGCCTTCGACGACCGCTCACCGAAAATGTGCGAGATTGGCGATGGCAATCTGCATTGGCACCAGATTGTTGAAGCCTGTCGCTACGCCGGCGTGATTTGGCATACTGTTGAGCGTGACAGTGGCGACATGGATGCCTTCGACAGCCTCGAACGCAGCATCTACAACATGCGGGAAAAAATGGGGCTTTGAGCGGAAGACCCTTCCGTGTCAAACAAGGGCAGGCCCAATGCCTGCCCTTCTCTTCAGGAAAATCATCATGAACCTGCTTTTTATTGGTGCCGGTAAAATGGCAAGCGCCCTGGCTGCTGGCTTGCAGAAAAAAAATATTTTTCCGCATGACAATCTCTGGGCCTGCGATATTTCGGCGGCTGCGCGTGAGCAGTTTACCAAGAGCAGCGGCTTGCCCTGTGTTGAGGACCCCTCGGCGCTGATTGGCAAGGCGGATGTCCTGATTTTAGCGGTCAAGCCACAGGTCGCCCAGGCTGTGGTCAGCGCGCTGCCGCCACGCAAAAACGATGCCTTGATCATCTCAATTTGCGCCGGTGTCAGCATCCTCAAACTGCGGCAATGGTTCGCCAGTGGGCGGATCGTCCGAGTTATGCCAAACACACCGCTAATGGTCGGCATGGGAGCCAGCTGCTATGCGCTTGGAACCGAGTCCGATGAGGCGGCGGCAGCTCTCAGCGACAAAATATTCAGCGCTTTGGGCAAGGCATGGCGCGTCTCCGAGGAGCTTCTCGACGCGGTCACTGCCATCAGCGGCAGCGGCCCGGCTTATATGTTTGAGTTTATCGAAGCTCTGCGAGTTGCCGGCGAAAAACTGGGGCTGCCCCAGGAACTGGCTCTCGACTTGGCAGTGCAAACAATGGCTGGATCAGCGGAGATGATGCGGCAGAAAATCGCTTCTCCCGAGGAACTGCGCAAGGCGGTTACTTCACCAGGCGGCACCACTGCCGCAGCTTTGCAAGTGCTTGAACAGGCCAATTTTCGGGCGCTAGTCGAAAACTTGACGCGTGCCGCCTGCGAACGCTCTGCTGAGCTGGGAAAATAAAGGAAAAACAGATGAGTGTACTGGTGACAGGCGGGGCGGGCTTTATCGGCTCGCATTTATGCAGGGCTTTACTGGCTCAGGGAGAGGACGTTCTCGTCCTTGACGATCTGTCCACCGGCAGCTATGACAATCTGGCCGAACTCGAGGATAGCAAACGCCTGCGGCTGATCGTTGACAATGTCAATAATTCTGCCTTGGTTGACGAATGTGTCCGTGAGGTCAGCGCCGTTTACCATCTGGCTTCCGCGGTTGGCGTGCGTCTAATTATCGACCAGCCAGTGCGCACCATCGAAAGCATCGTCGGCGGCACTGAGTCCGTGCTCAAGGCCTGCGCCAGGTACCGCCGTCCTTTCCTGTTAACCTCGACTTCCG
>JALOAH010000237.1 GCA_023228865.1 Porticoccaceae bacterium
TCGTTTTGTGTCTATAATAAGATTCTTGAGAGTGCGGAGTTCTTTGTCTCTTTCCTCCCGCAGCCCTTTTCTCTTTTTTATAACAATTGCGAGGCTGTGGCAGTGATGCAGCAAGTTGCGTGACATGCGTTTTGCCTGGGGATTACAAAGCCCCGCCGCCCCGCGTCGCCTTATATGCGCCGCAGTTGCTGTTTTTCTTCACTTTTCAAGCGTATTCTCCTGTCAGGAGACGAGCCTCATGCCCTCCGCGCGCCCAGGATCAATATGTCGGCGCAATAATTTCGCGAGGATATGGTTTTTCGGGGCATTCGCAAGAAATTGTGGCAGGCTGTTGCGCAGAGCCAGGGTCGTAACGGCCTCTGATGGCGGCACACCGGGGCGGATCGTGCGCAACCACGAGCCAAAGAAGCACCAGACACTTCGCTGGTGCATGACCGCCAATGCCTGAAGCAATCCTTGGGCAATCACACCCAGTTGCATATGCAGGTGATAGGCTTGTACCTTGCGGCGCACCGCACGGCGGTACTCTTCGCTTTCGCCCCTGACGTCGTGGTCACCCGAGACCTTTCTCATCCGTTTCATGTTCATCATCCAGAAACGATAGGCGTAGGTTCCGACCACCCGGAATGCCTGCTTGAATGAGACTTCTATCTTGAAACGCAATCCGTAGAGGCGGATGATTTCCAGCGGGGCAAGCGAGACATCGGTGCAGAGGAGTATTTTTCTGCCACGTGTCGGGTGAATCACCAATACAAAACGTATCACTTTGCCCACAGGGCGCCATAGCAGATCTGCTACAAGGTAACGCAATGTGACATCCCGCTCGCCATATATCGGACTGGCACCATCTTTGAATGAATTTTCATCAGCAAACAAGTCCCTCAACTTGACCTTTTCACCATAAATGCGAGGCCTGCCCCTGCGCTTTGGCTGGATTGGCGATGCCATGAAAGCGACGGCATTCATGCGGGCGGCACTGATCAGGTGCCAGCCCGCCTCAAGCATGGGAATGATGATCTTGGCCGAAGCATAATAGGCGTCAGCCACAAGCATTGCCGGAACCTTGATCCCCAGACCAAGCGCCATGCATACCAATTTGTCCAGTTGTGTCCTCTGGGTATCTTCATCACTGTAAATGACATCTTCATGGATGCGGCAGCATAACGGCAAGGCAAAAAAACCGGCCGCCGCTTGCACAAGTATCGACACCACCTGGCACGAGTGACCAAAGATATACTCGGGCTTGTCGTTGTTTTCCGACTCCTGGTGCAGCCTCTTGACTGCCGGCATCTTGCGCCCCGACTTTGGAACCTTGATCCCGTCGGCAAGCAAGATCACCCGTCCGCCGGATCTTGCGAGCCGCTCCCCGAGCAGTGTCAGAACCCTCTCTGTCCAGAGTAACGCCAGCTTCCCCACGTCAACGGCTCTGCTGTGAAACATGGAGAGCATCGGCCCATAACACGACGCTTTCAGGCCAAGTGCCCGCAAGTAGCTCGTCACGCCGCCAAGGTCTGGACGCACACATGCCCCGGCCAGAGCCAGTACAAACCAGAGAAATGTTCTTTCGCGATTGAACGCCTGGCGCAGAGGCGCCACAAATGACCACCAGTATTGCCACATACACATAAGAGACTCCTTTTGCTGACAGCCAAAGTCTATAGCATTACTATGCTATAAAAGTCAAGCAAAAAATGTTCTTTTTTTGTTCAGAAAAGCAGTTTTCTGCTATCATGGCAGGCACAAGGAAGCACTCATGCCCACAACAATTTCAGCACTTGAGAAAAAGATCGCCACGATACAGCAGGAACTGGCCACACTTGGGCCGATGCGTCCAGGTAACCTGGGAATGCAATACCGCGACCGCAAGGAGAAACTGGGCGGCTTTTGGCAGATCAGTTACACGCACAAGATGCGCAGCCGATCGGAATATGTGAAACCCGAGCACCTTGAGGCCGTCAAACAGGAACTGGCCAATTTTGCAACCTTCAGAAAACTGACCGAGCAATGGATCGAGCTTGGACTCGAACTCTCACGCCTCAAACGACAATCTGCAAAGCCAAAGCCGGAAAAGACCAGGAAGATCAGGCAAAGGGCAGAGCCTGACAAAGAGCCCGAAAGAGATTAGGAAGGTGAAAGAAAAAGAGGGAGAACTCCGCACTCTCAAGAGCTTAAACAATGTCACTTTTTTGACACACACCCCTTCTGGAGCGCCGAGGTCGCCATTCCGCTGGCCGCTCTCTCGCCTTCCCCGCATCTTGCCAGCACCTGGGGAGTCAATCTCTGCCGCTCAAATCACAAAGCGGGAGAATTCAGCAGCACGGCAATTCTGGATCGTGCCAATTACCATCGGAGAAGGTGCCGGTTGGCAAACCGCAGAGCTGCACCCGGCCCCCGGCGAAACGGTTTCCTTTTCAGCAGCCGGGATCCCCGGCGCACAGGATGCCTCTGAATTGCGGCTGCATGCCGTTGTCCACAATGCAGCTTCGCCGGGCGCGGCACTACATGAATTCACAACGCTGCTTCCGGTCAAACGGATGCTCGACGGGTTGTTGAACCGCTCTTTTTATTCGCTGGATGATATGGCTCTGCTCAAGCTCAGGATTGCACTGCCTCCCGCAGTACTGGCATCTGCCAGTCTTGTCTGGCAGGTGGCCGATCTCACTGCTGAGCTGTCGGCCGGGAGCCTGCAATCGGAACAGATACTCACTATTCCGCTGGACAGGCTGGAAGCCAGAAAACATCCGCTGCAAGTCCACTTGTACG
>JALOAH010000081.1 GCA_023228865.1 Porticoccaceae bacterium
CGGCAGGGGCGATGGATTGCGCATCGGTCTCGCCTGTTGCAGGGTTTACGGTCCATTCGACAAACCCACCGGGAATGGAGCGGCAGGCCGAGCCGGAGCCAAAACGGGCGAGTGCGGAAAGCTCCCTTTCAGAAAGCGTCAAACCGATTGCGGCAGTCCCGGCCAAGGCCAGGGCAGCAAAACCGGAAGCCGAGGAGGCCAGCCCGGCGCCGATGGGGAAGTTATTCTCGCTGGTGATGTGTGCATACAGCTTTTTTGCAGCCAACCTCCGAATGCGATCCATAAAGGTCTGGACGCGTGCCAGCCCGTTGCCGAAAACTTGCTGGCCGTTGAGGTGCAGTTCATCTGCTGCCAGGGTCGGGTCAAACTCCACGCGGGTCCGGGTCGCTAGGCAGTCGATATTCATCGAGAGCGAGCCGTTGGCAGGAATGCGGCGTGTTTCGTCAGCCAGTCCCCAGTATTTAATGAAGGCGATATTGGGATGCGCCAGCGCGGTGGCGTGCATATTCATAGGCAGCAGAATACTCCAAACGAGGCTGGCGGTCAAATGGAGTATTGAGAGTGGTGAGTAGAGAGTAGAGAGTAGAGAGAGGGAATTTTAAGCCACGCAGGCTTCAGAGCAAAGCAGCGTGAAGAATACTGCCCAAAGTAGGTCTGCTGGCAACGACCACTCACCATTCACGAACCTGGAAAATTACTTTTCCTGCAGCAAGCCTTTAATATCGGTCAGGGTCTCATTCATGCGGAAGAACAGGATCAGCAGTTCAGCATAAATCCGGGCAACCAGCACACCCAGGATGACGGTCAGGATACCGCCGATCAAGCCGCCGATAAATCCAAGCAAGATGGCTCCAATGCCTCCGTCTGCAAACCCGGTAATCACAGCACCGATGAATACAACAATCCCGCCAATGATACTGGCGACAAAACCGATGTAAAACAAGACTTTGATGATCACCGGAGTGATCATCCGTTCAAAACTGAGAAAATTCTTAAATCGCATATCTGCCTCCAATAAAATTCTTAGATTATCAACCTGGTCGCTCAGCCGCTCTATCCAGCTGTTCTTTAAATTCTAACATTAAATATTGACAGATTTTTAATCAGAGTTCTAACCGTGAAAAAGGTCTTGCGTTAATTCACAGTTTCCCATTTCTGTTCCCTACCCCAAATATTGACCCGGATCAACCTGCGGAAAGGAGACCTTAGCAAAGCTCTTCCTGATTGAACCCAGGGGAGCGGTCAGGTCAAATCCAACCTTGCAAGTGTTATAGGTGTCACTTTCTGCGCTGGGGTCCAGTGAGGAGCCGCGCTCCCGTCCGAGCCATACCAGGTCATGGTCGGCCTGGAAGCGGGTCGCCATAGCCCATTCCACCGCCAGGGGGTCGTAAATATCGATATCCTCATCAACGACGAAGATGTGCTTGCAGGAGCTGTGTCCCCGGTGAGCGGCGTGGATCGCTTTGATGCCGTCATCCGGGTTGTGTTTGCGAATTTGCACGATGGCGTGCAGCCAGGAGGAACCGCCCGGGTTGATGTGCACATCCAGGCACTCAACCGCGCGGTTGACCTCGCGGAAAATAGTGGGCTCGCGCGGCATACCCATGAGGAGCTTATGCTCCAGCCCGCCGGGCAATAAGGCGTGCCAGAGCGCATCCCGGCGGTGGGTGATGCACTTCACCTCCAGCACCGGCTCCTGGCGAATCACGTCCCGGGTCTCCGTCAGGTCTACAAAGGGACCTTCAGCGTGGCGGCGGTCGCGGTAAACGCTACCTTCCAGCACAAATTCGGCTTCAGCAGGGATCAACAGGTCAGATGTATGCGCTTTGACCACCCGGAAGGGCGACAGGGCATTGGCGATGCCCAGTTCATCAACGCCAATCTGGACGGAAGTGGCGCCGGCGACCAGGATGTTGGGCGCCACACCGATGCAGATGGCAACATCCACCTGGCCCAGGTCCTGCAGGAAGGCATCAAAATTGCGCCCTTTCACGACCCGCACAGCCATCCCGGTTTTAGAAAACTGCATGCAGCGATGAAAATCCATATTTTGCCCATAGCGGGGATGACCGGCGATCATCACGCCTGAGCTGATGTAATTGCCGCCGTCTCCCTCGCAATGGAACAAAATCGGCAGATCATCGAGGTCTGGCTGTTCGTGGATCACCGCCTGGCAGGGCGCCTCCGCTGCGAGCTGGGGCGCGGTCGGCGATTCGATGGCGCTGATCATCCGGGGGATCATCTTCTGCACAGAGATGCCCAGGTAGCTGGCGAAAGCCTCCTTGGTGCACAGCAGGTTGCCCAGTACCGGGTAGGCGGATTCGATCACCTGGTTGCATAATACAGGGGAGGGCTCCAGAGCCTTTAACAATCCTGAAAGCGCCAGGTGTTTAGAGATCGGTTTATTAACTTCTATTAATGGGTTTTCCCGGTTTAAGCTGTGAAGGTAATTTCTCAGTGTCATGGGGTTGCCTTTGCGACTGAGTAAATTATAACAGGAAAACCAGGCGGATTACCGAGCTGGCTCTGGTACGAATCTTGCTGTTGAGATGGTGTGATTATTCAACGGAGGACGGCCTTACCTGGCATGAACATTTGAGATGGGAAGCAGCGATGAAACATAAACTGGTTTTGCGTTCGGGAATTTTACTTTTAATCGGGATGATTGGGCTGACCCTGTGGGGCAATGGGCGCCTGCCGGTCAAAGCAGATGATGGGAACCAGAAAATCCCCTGGGTTGATCCAGCCCTGCTGGCCAAATCGAAGACCTCCGAGCCGCTCGATTTCTTAATTTATTTTGAGGAACAGGCTGATCTGAGCGCGGCATATGCGCTATCCTGGGAAGAACGCGGCTGGTTTGTGTATGAAACCCTGGCGGCGCTTTCTGCGAGCTCACAGGCAAAAGTGCTCGCCTACCTGGCTGAACAGGGTGCGCCTTACGAAGCTTTCTGGATTCAGAATGTAATTGCCGTTCAGTCATCCACAGCAGAAACCCTGGTAGGGCTGTTAAATTATGCTGAAATCGAAGCGCTGCTCTCGATTCCACAGGTGTTTTTGGGCAGCCAGGTCGAGGAGGATTGGATTGATACCGAGCCAGCAGCGGTCGCCGGTGTCTCCGCCAACCTGGCGCAGATCAAAGCTGACCAGGCCTGGTCTCAGGGGGATCGGGGCACAGGCGTGGTGCTCGGGGCAATTGATACCGGGGCACGCTTCACCCATGAAGCCCTGGTTGAGTCCTATCGCGGCAACCTGGGTGCAGAGACCTTCAGCCATCATTATCACTGGTGGGACGCGGTCAATGGACAGGATGAGCCCTATGATGACCATGGTCACGGCAGCCATGTGGTCGGGATTATGGCAGGCGGAGCTGGCTCTGGGGACGCGATTGGCGTGGCACCGGGGGCGGGTTGGATCGCCTGCAAGGCGATCAGCGCCAGCGGGTTCGCCTGGGGGAATGACCTGATCAAGTGCGGTCAGTTCTTGGCGGCTCCCACGAATTTAAGCGGAGAGAACCCCAATCCCAACCTGCGCCCACAAGCAGTCAATAATTCCTGGGGAGATTGTGGACGGGCTTATAATGCCTGGTACCAGGGCGTGATCGATGCCTGGGTGGCGATGGGGATTTACCCGGTGTTCGCCAATGGGAATAACAGCAATTGCGGTTATGGTTCGCCGCCCGGGTTGAACACTGTGGGCAACCCTGCCCGCTCCCACAATGTGACCTCGGTAGGCTCTACCGGCAGGAGTGACGGACAGTATGCACTGCATTCCAACTGGGGACCGACGGACGACGCCAACGCATTTCACAACCAGGGCTACCCAACAATCAAGCCGGAGGTGGTGGCGCCGGGGGTGGATATCCTCTCAGCGGTGGGCAGCGATGACCGCGCGTATGCAGCCCTGAGCGGAACCTCCATGGCTGCACCGCACGTGACGGGCTTGATAGCCTTGATGTGGGGATCCGCCAAATGCCAGCTGGGCGACGTCGCGGCGACAACAGATTTGATCCTGGAAACCGCCCATCCCATCCCCTACGACACCGGTCAGGGGGATGAAGGGCCGGATTTTGTTCCCAATCATGCCACCGGGTGGGGCGAGATTGACGCCCAGGCGGCGGTGAATGCAGCCCGCTCTTATTGTGCCGGTGGGTATTTGGATGGGCATGTGGTTGATAATGAAAACCAGCAGCCGGTCACTGGCGCCCTGGTCGAAGCCACCTCACAGGGAGAGATGATTTCCAAAGTCTCGGCGCTGACCGATGAGGATGGGTATTACCGTATCTATGTCAACAGCGCAACCCATTACACGCTGACAGCCTCTGCCCATGGATACCACCCGGTAGCGGTCGGGGATGTGCTGGTTGATTCCGCTGGGGGAACGACCACCACCCATTTCCACCTGATGCCAAAATCGAATCTAATGACTTTCACAGGCACCGTAACCGATGGCAGCGGGCATGGCTACCCGCTGTATGCCCGCATCACGCTTGAGAGTGGAAATTACAGCCAGGCTGTTTACACAAACCCGTTTGACGGTCGGTTCCAGGTGACGGTCTATGATGACCTGGCTTACGACCTGAATATCAGCGCGATGGTGCCGGGATATCAACCTTTACTGGCGAAAGGCATTGTCCTGGGCGACCAACCTGAGAGCTTGCGTTACGCCCTTGAGATCACCGCCGGGTGTGAGGCGCCGGGATATACCTCGCGCAACCTCCTGGCAGAGAGCTTTGACAGCCATAAATTACCGCCCGGCTGGGAGGTCTGGGATCACGCGGGGGCGGGAGTCATCTGGGAGTTTGAGGATCAATCGGAGCGCAGCAACCTGACCGGGGGTTCAGGCGGGTTTGCCATGGTGGATTCCGATTACCCCGGTCAGCTGGATGTGGATGTCTCGCTGGTCACGCCCCCTCTGGATTTTTCAGACGAATCAACGGTGATACTCTCTTTTAGCCAGGATTTCTTCAGCTATCAGGGCAACCTGGATGAAATTGCTGATGTCGATGTTTATGTTGGCGGAGAGTGGTATAACGTGCAGCGGCAAACTGAAGACCAGGGCGAACCGGCGCGGCAGTCGCTGGATATCAGCGAATTGGCTGCCCACCAGCCGTATGTGAGGGTGCGCTTCCATTATTACAATGCAAATGCAGAATGGTGGTGGCAGATTGACAATGTTCAGATCGGCAGCCATGAATGTGCCCTGGTCGATGGAGGTTTGCTGGCGGGTTTTATTACAGATGACCACTTTGGTGAGCCGCTTGTGGGGGCAGTGGTTTCGAACAGCCAGGCGCGGGGGGTGTCTTCGGCGACACCCCTTGATCCTGGATTGCCGGATGGTTTTTACTGGATGTTTCAACCGATGCTTGAAAACCCCCAGGTTATTGCCGTCAAGACTGCAAAAAGCCTGTATCTGAGCGGACTGGCTGATGTTGAATTGCGCCATGACGAGGTCACCCGCTATGATGTGACCCTGGTCAGCTACTGGAATCACCTGGAACTGGTTTTTAACAATCTGCTGTCGCTGATCTTGGGATTTGTTAATGGTGGGAGAGGGTGAATTGTGAGTGGTGAATTGTGAATGGTGAATTGTGAGTTGTGAGTAGTGAATGGTGATCCCACTTCGCGCAGCACTCCCTGTGTCCTGCAAGGGTATCGAGCGCCTGCGCTCGGGGACGATGATGGTGAATTGTGAGTTGTGAGTTTTGGTTGTCGACCCGTCATCGGTCTCCCGTCATCGGTCCCCTGTCATCGGTCCCCCCTGTTTTCTTTCCCCCGGCTTCTCACTGCTTTGAGCAGGTGGGCAGCCACCAACCCGCCTAAAAAGCCGATGCCAATATTCGTCGCTACCGAGAGCACCGCAGTGGCAAGCGCTAAGCCTAACTCCCAGCCGCGTAAATTTTTCGCCGTCCTGGCAAGCTGAATGCCAACCAGCAGCATCATCCCGGCGATCAGCGGCATTGGAAAAGCGGCCATCAGGGCGGCAATCGAGCCGCTGAGAAACAGCCCGATCAATATTTCAATGACCCCCTCCATAATCGGCGCGCCGCCGGTGCGAGCCCCAAAATAGTATTGCCCTGCCAGTCCTCCCGCGCCGTGGCACATCGGCATGCCCCCCAGTATGGAGGAGAATACATTCATGACGCCCATATTAAGCATGAGTTTTTCTTCGCTGACGGATTTCTTGGGGAAATAATCGCGAATGAGGGCTGCCGGGGCAATGATGGCATTTGAGATTGATAGTGGAATCTGGGCAAAACCAGCCAGCAGCATCGTTTTCCAAACATCCTCCCAGCGGGGAACGGCGATCACCGGCAACGTGAGCCGCAGGTCCCAATGTTCGGGCAAGTTGCCCCGCCAGGCCAGGATGATAACGCCCAAAACCATCAGCACCACGGAGGCGGGCGCATAGCGGTTGCCGCGCAAAAGCAGCACGATCACCACTGCCACAAGCCCCAACAGCGGCTCGGGACGCATCCACTGCAGCGCCTGCCAGGCCAGCGTAATCCCGAGGGCTAACTGGATGCCGCGCACAATGTAATCCGGCGTGATGCGCACCAGCCAACGCAATAAGCCAGTCACGGTGAGCAGGATCCACAACAAGCCCAAACCCAACCCGGAGGCGTAAATTAAATCGGGCGACCATTTCTGGGTTATGGCGGTAATGGCAACGATCTTTTTAGGCTGCAGGGGCATCGGCAAACGGTAGATCAGCCCGAGGGCAATGTTGGTCAGGCCAAGCACGATGAACAAGCCAGCCGGGTTCATGCCGTTGATGGCGATGTAACTGACAGCCAGGGGGAAGAGGGTGCCAAAATCACCCATTGAGCCAGCCAGCTCACGCAGGTTAAACTCAAAATCCGGGTGGTCTTGAATGTTGTTAATTTCACCATTCATAAGATGTTTGCCTCAGATGATCAATTGTACCAAAAAACTGCTCGGTATTGATAGGTGATCCCACTTGCTACGCACGATGATGGTGAATGGAGAGTGGTGAATGGTGATCCCACTTGCTGCGCTCAGCCCCTTTCGCTTCGCTATAGGGGTTCCGCTGTGCTTCAGGGACGATGATGGTGAATTGGGAACAGGAATTGGGAATCAGGAATTAGGGATCAGGCTTTTTACTTCGTGTTCTTTGTGGTTCAAAACAGGATTAACCGCCGGATTGATTTATCATTCGCAGAGGTATTGATTTGCCGGTCACCCGTAGGGGCGGACCTTCGCGAAGCACTCCCTGTGCCCTGCAAGGGTATTCAGCTATCCACGTGACATGACCGTTATAAAAATTCGGGTTAAGCCGCCTAATAGGTATATGTCAACATTGTTGATGGGTTGGCGAACTGTTGGTGATACAACGCCTTTTCGCAGGTGTGATTGTCTCGCACCTCCCGCCAACCCATCCTACGATTCCTTTAATCCCTATTCAGGACGGGTCACAGCTTCCTGTTTCCTGCTTCCCAATTCTCCACTCATGACATCTCCGAAGCGGAGCGGGACGACTCACTGATCGCTCACCACAGCGTATGGGTGCGCGGAATTGCCCCGCGCACCCTGCTTGCAGTTATCTTAATTATCTCAATACCAAAGGCAAGAAGAAGTAGATATTGAGGATTATCTCAAAAGAGCCAAACTCATAAGCCCCGATATCACACACCGCAATGCCATCCCCATCGCCGTCGACCGGGCGTCGATAATTACGTTGATCAAAAGCGGGGCATTCATCCGGATTTGCCGCATCGATGGCTGAACTGCCCTCCGAAAGCGCATGAGTCAGGGTAAAGCCGCCATTGTCAGCCAGGCCTTGCAACAAGGGGTCGGTATTAAGGTTGCCCTCACCTGTGTATACGCCATCGCCCTGAATGACGCTGTAGGTGACTGAGACGGTTCCCCCATATATGTAGATTTGGTCAGGGGTGTTGCCCCACAGGATCCCATTAACCACTTTGGGGCTGCCAGAGTCGTTTAAGATCCCGCCGCCGTTGCCCTCTGTTGCTGAGTTGCCACTGATCGTCACATTAACCAGGCTGGGGCTGTCCCCGGAGTTGTGCATCCCGCCGCCATAAAATTCTGCCGAGTTGTCGCTGATCGTCACATTTTCCAGGCTGGGGCTGCCAGAGGTGTTGTTTATCCCACCGCCGTTGCCATCTATTGCCTTGTTGCCACTGATCGTCACATTGTCCAGGCTGGGGCTGCCAGAGAGGTTGTAGATCCCGCCGCCATAATCTGCCTCATTGTCGCTGATCGTCACATCCTTCAGGCTGGGGCTGCCCTCCCGGTTGTAGATCCCGCCGCCGTGATTAACTGCCTTATTGGCTTTGATCGTCACATCCTTCAGGCTGGGGTCGCCAGAGGCGATGTGCATCCCGCCGCCATGCGATTCTGCCGAGTTGTCGCTGATCGTCACATCCTTCAGGCTGGGGCTGCCAGAGTCGTTGTAGATCCCGCCGCCATCTCTTGCCTCATTGTCGCTGATCGTCACATCCTTCAGGCTGGGGCTGCCAGAGTTGTTGTAGATCCCGCCGCCATACCATTCTGCCGAGTTGTCGCTGATCGTCACATTGTCCAGGCTGGGGCTGCCAAAGGCGTTGTAGATCCCGCCACCATACCCATCTGCCGAGTTATCGATGATCGTCACATTGACCAGGCTGGGGCTGCCAGACTCGTTGTAGATCCCGCCGCCAGACTTTTGATTGCCGACGCCATTTGCATTGCCCCCGGTGATCATAAACCCATCCAGCAGCGCTGTTTTGTCAACATCGCTGCCGGTGACCACATGGTAACTGTTGTCCGTTTTATCACCAGAATCTCCGATGTCGCCACTCAGGGTGGTGGTGTGAACTTCCCATTCTCGATCTTTCATCTCGCCGCCATCCTCTGGGAAACCGCCGTAGATTTTTACGCCAGTTTTTAGCTCAAAGGTGGCTGCGCGGTCGATGGGCTCCTCTTCTGTGGGTTTGTAAGTGCCTTCAGCCACCCAAATTTCATCGCCATCCCTGGCTAAACTGAGGGCTTCCTGCAGGTCGCAAGCGTTATCCCAATCAAGGCAATTACCACTCCCACTGCCACCCACTTTCACGTAGTAGGTGTTCCCGGCTGCTTGAGCATGGATTGCGGTCATCACGACGCCCCATGCCAGCAGTCCGAAAACCAGGGGCATGAGGATAAATAAATAATAATGGGGTTTCTTAATCATGGGGAGTCTCCTGTATCATCGATGAATGGTCAATAAACCGGATCTCTTGTTTCTAGACTTGATGGTCCTGGTCTTTCACAATTGCCCTGGGCAAATATTCAATTGTTAATTTGCGGTTCTGTAAAGTGCTTGTATGAAGGGAAATTAAAGAACAGAAGATTGTTAATTATATTATATAGATATCCTCAGAAAATTGCAATACTTTTAATGAGTTAAAAGACGTCAACTGCCGGTTTCATTAACCCTGACTGGCGTGAAAATTGATAGGAAACAGGAATTGGAAATCAGGAAGTAGGAATTGGGGGTCAGGAAGCAGGAAGCAGTGATCTGTACCGGATAAGGTTTTCATGAAACGTAGTTGATATATACCTATTAGGCGGCTTAGCCCAAAATTTTATAACGGTCTGAATAAGGATTACAGGAATCGTAGGATGGGTTGGCGGGAGGTGCAAGACAATCACACCTGCAAAAAGGCGTTTTATCACCAACAGCTCGCCAACCCATCAACAATGTTGACACATACCTATTAGGCGGCTTGGCCTTAAATTTTCTAACGGTCATGTCACGTGGATGGCTGAATACCCTTGCAGGGCACAGGGAGTGCTGCGCGAAGTGGGATCACTACTCACCATTCACCACTCACCACTCTCCATTCACCATCATCGTCCCTGAAGCGCAGCGGAAGGGGCCGAGCGCAGGCGCTCGATATCCTTGCAGGGCTCAGGGAGTGCTTGTGGGGATCGGCAGCGTATAGGTAGGGACCGAGGGCTGCGGTGGCTCTGTCGTTGTAGCTGGCAGAGAGGTGCTTTCAGGTATTAGCGACGGGTACTGCGGGGAACCCTGCAACATAGCCGCCAGCAGCGCCAGGGCTCGAGCGTCCGTGTCATTGCCTGCTGCCAGCGCCCGCTGCGCCTGGGAGCCCAGGGCATACACCGGGTCGGGATCTTCCAGCACCGCCAGGCGCAGGGATGCCCGTTCCAAATCGCCTGTAACCCAGAACACCTGGGCGATGGTGACGCGGTAAAAGTCTTTATCCAGCTCACCCAGGGCAGCCGGGGGGCCGTTTTCGTAAATCACCGGGTTGATCAACCAGGCGTAAGCCAGCCCCAGGATCAATCCTAAAATAATGCCTGTTAGCAAGTACCATGAACTGCGCTTCGCCGAAGTTGGGGGGGTTACACTGATCTCACGGGTGTCTTCAAGCATCGCTCCCGGGCCTTTTTTTAGTCTCTCCCGTCCAGCGCTTGCTGGAGAACAAATGCCAGGTTTTCCATTAAATACAGGTCAGCGGAGGCATAGCTGCGGGAATTGGCATAGCCGATCGCATCGTTGATCGTCACCAGTGGAGAGGCACCTAAAAAATCCAGGCGGGCTAAAGCCATCGCCAGGTCGCCTTCCGCCTGGTACAGCTCAGCCACCATCAGGACGAAATCGGTTTGATAGTCAACTTGCACGGTCTGCGGGCCGATGCTTTGATACTCAACAGGGTTGATAACCCAGCCGTAACCAAGCCCGGCTGCAAACCCGACCAGAATCGCCAGGGCAAACAACACGAAGCGCCAGGTTCGCCTGTGCAACTCAATCCTCCTTCAGCATGGGGATGTGCATCCCATGCCGTTTAGCAGCCTGGATCGCCTGGGGGTAGCCGGCATCGACATGCCGCACGATACCCATGCCGGGGTCGACGGTCAGAACGCGTTCCAGCCGTTGGGCAGCCTCTGGCGTGCCATCAGCGACGATCACCTGCCCGGCATGCTGGCTAAAGCCGATCCCCACCCCGCCGCCGTGATGGAAAGAGACCCAGGTGGCGCCGTTGACCGCGTTAATCAGGGCATTCAGGATCGGCCAGTCGCTGACCGCGTCGGTACCGTCCAGCATGCTTTCAGTTTCACGGTTAGGGGAGGCAACAGAACCGGAATCGAGATGGTCGCGCCCGATCACGATCGGTGCGGAAACGATGCCCTCAGCCACCAGGTTGTTGAAGACCAGCCCGGCCTGGGCGCGCTCTCCATAGCCCAGCCAGCAAATGCGGGACGGCAACCCCTGGAAGGGCACCTTCGCTTTTGCCATATCCAGCCAGCGGTGCAGGCGCTCGTCTTCCGGAAACAGCGCTTTGATGGCTTCATCGGTCGCATAAACATCCTCCGGGTCACCGGAGAGTACCACCCAGCGGAAGGGGCCCTTGCCCTCGCAGAACAGGGGGCGGATATAAGCCGGGACAAAACCCGGAAAGTTGAACGCGTCTTTGACGCCGTAATCAAAGGCGCGCTGGCGCAGGTTATTGCCGTAATCAAAGACCTCTGCGCCGGCTTTCTGGAAATCAAGCATGGCCTGGACGTGTTGGACCATAGATGCTTGCGATCGCCTGGCATATTCCTGCGGATCCCGCGCCCGCAGGTCGTCGGCTTCGGTAAGGGTCAACCCGGCAGGGATGTAGCTGAGCAGGTCATGCGCCGGGGTCTGATCGGTGACCACATCCGGGAGCACGCCGCGGATCACCAGCTCGGAGAAGATCTCGGCAGCGTTGCCAATCAGCCCGATGGATTTGGGTGTTTCCGCCGCCTGCGCTTCTTCCACCAGGGTCATGGCTTCTTCCAGGGTGTCCACCACTGCGTCGACATAGCCGATTTCCAGTCGACGGCGAGCCCGGTCGGGGTCAACCTCCACGATCAAGCCCACGCCCTCGTTCATCGTGATCGCCAGTGGCTGGGCGCCGCCCATGCCGCCCAACCCGGCGGTGAGCACAAACTTACCCCGCAGGGATGGCCAACCCCGCTGATGGGACAGGGAACCCAGGGTTTCGTAGGTACCCTGCAGGATGCCCTGTGTGCCGATATAGATCCAGGAACCGGCAGTCATCTGCCCGAACATCATCAAACCTCTGGCTGCCAGTTCATCAAAGTGTTCCTGGGTAGCCCAGTGCGGTACCAGGTTAGAATTGGCGATCAGCACCCGCGGGGCGTCGGCGTGGGTTTTGAAAACCGCCACCGGCTTACCGGATTGCACCAGCAGGGTCTCGTCGTTTTCGAGGTTCTTCAGGGTGTCCAGGATGGCGTCAAAGGCTTCCCAGGAGCGGGCTGCCTGACCGCGCCCGCCGTAGACCACCAGGTCTTCCGGTCGTTCGGCAACTTCAGGGTCGAGGTTGTTCTGGATCATTCGGTAGGCGGCTTCAGTCAGCCAGGATTTGCAGGTTAGCTGGGTGCCGCGCGGGGCGCGCACAGGTCGGGGTTGTGACATGGGATGCCTCCTTGTGTGGTGTTGGTATGCTTCACTTATAGATTATAGCCGTTTCTGAGCCTGATGAAAAATATAATTTGAAAAGGCGAAGCAGCTAAAGCCTTTGATAGAGAATTTGTGGTGACAGGAGGAGCAGCCGGTTTGTGATCGTTTAACCCGATTTATCTTGACAGAAGTCAAAAAAAGCATAAAATTGTCACAGTGTTATGCAATTGACCAAGGTGATCCCATCCCTTAATAGACTGCACCCTGCGCCGCGTACGGCGACGTTATTAACCTCTTTAGAGAGCCTTAAATGGCTCTCTTTTTTTGCAACAGAAGGCCAATCATGCGTATTCCCGGTTTAATTGACCCCCATGTGCATATGCGCGAGCCCGGCGCCGTTCACAAGGAGGATTGGGCCAGCGGGACCGCCGCAGCCCTGGCGGGGGGATTCACCCAGGTGCTGGCCATGCCCAACACCAACCCGCCCGTTGTGGATGCTCCCTCCCTTGCCGCAGCGATAAAACTGGCGGCCAGGGGGGCACGCTGTGATTTTGGGCTCTATTTAGGCGCAAGTCGCGATAACCTGTCTGTAACGGAGGATCTGGCGGGTCAGTGCGCCGGATTGAAACTCTACCTGGATCAGACCTACGGTCCGCTGCGTCTGGATGATATCACTGGTTGGAAGGCACATATGCAGACCTGGCCCAAAACCCGGCCCCTGGTTGTGCATGCCGAGGGGCGTACCCTGGCCGGGGCTATCCTTCTGGCGGCATTGGTGGATCGACCGCTGCATGTGGCGCATGTTGCCACCCGGGAGGAGATCCTGCTGATCCGGGTTGCAAAGCAACGCGGTTTGAAGATCACCTGCGAGGTCACACCGCATCACCTGTTTCTGACCGCGGCTGACCTGCCGGGCGGTCACGGAGAGGTGCGCCCCCGGCTGGCGAGCCGCTCTGACGTGGATGCGCTCTGGAAGCACCTGAAAGTCATTGATTGTTTTGCCACCGATCACGCTCCGCATACCGCCGCAGAAAAAGCCGCCCATGATCCGCCGCCGGGCTTCCCGGGGCTGGAAACAGCGTTACCCTTGCTGCTGAGCGCTGTGCGAGCAGGGCGGTTAACCCTTGATGAGGTGCTGAACCGCATGGGTTCGAATGTCCGGCACATCTTCGGTATCCCTGCCCAACCTGAGACCTGGGTTGAGGTGAACCTGGAGCAGATGCACACCCTCACTGCCCGGGGAATGCACAGCAAGGCAGGCTGGACGCCCTTTGAAGGGTGGTCGGTATATGGTGTTGTGCGCAGGGTGGTGCTGCGCGGCGCCACGGTTTATGAGGACGGCCAGGTACTGGCTCAGCCCGGGCTTGGTCGGCAGATAGAGCCGGTGAAACCAGATCGGTGATCGGCGAAAGGTGGAAGGGATGGATGACCGGAGATAGAAGATGGGAGTTTCTCCCCTTCTCCGACAAATGCCCGATCACCTTTCACCCTTCAGAACAAGTTGAAAATCAAAAATCAATTCGGAGAAATAGCATGCCCAAATTAACCCCCAGACTTATTTCAACAAACTCGCACCTACCCTTTGGGGATATGCAAGACTCGCCGTTTTATGGCACTGACATCATCACGGTCAAGCAGTTTGACCGTGAGCAGTTGACCTATATTTTTGAGGTGGCTCACGAGATGTATGAAATGGTCTCCCGGGTGGGCTCTTTTGACCTGTTGAAGGGGAAAATCCTGGCGAATCTATTTTATCAGCCCTCCACACGTACTTCATCGTCTTTTACCTCCGCCATGGAACGCCTGGGCGGCAGCGTGATCCCGATTAACAACGTCAGCTATTCTTCGGTCACCAAGGGCGAATCCCTTCCCGATACCATCCGCACCCTGGAAGCCTTTGCCGATGTGATCGTGCTGCGCCACCCGGAGGTCGGTTCCTCTGCCCTGGCGGCCAAATATGCCCAGAAACCGGTTATCAATGCGGGCGATGGCATAGGCGAGCACCCCACCCAGGCGCTGTTAGACCTATTCACGATCCAGGAGGAACTGGGGCGGGTGGACGGCATGACCGTAACCATGATGGGCGATCTTAAATATGGGCGCACCGTACATTCATTGGTGCGCTTATTAAGCCTGTATGACGTCAGGCTGAACTATGTTTCGCCGGAGAGCCTGTGCGTTCCCGATGAGATTAAGGATGAAATTGCGGTCAAGGGCACCCCGCAGGAATGCTTTGCCGACCTGATGTCCGTCCTGCCCGAGACGGATGTACTCTATGTCACCCGGGTGCAACAGGAATATTTTGAAGATCCTGCCCAGCATGAATCTCTCAAAGGCAGTTATGTCATTACCACTGAAACAATGCGCCAGGCCAAGAACAAAATGGTCCTCATGCACCCCTTCCCGCGCGTGTGGGAGATCGACATGGCTGTGGATGTTGACCCGCGCGCGGCTTACTTCCGCCAGATGGAATACGGTCTGTATATCCGCATGGCGTTGCTGGCGATGGTGTTGGGCAAGGCTTAAGGTACATCACCGGGCATGTATTAAATCGGCGACCCCGGCATTTGTCCGTGATTCAGCCCGTTTTATATTACAATAAGGTTACGACAGACCGCATCCTTGGAGGAAAAACATGCCTACTTTTTTTGAAAAACTCAACCAGCGCGCCAGAACCATCGATTCCTTATTGTGCGTGGGATTGGACCCGCACCCGGAGGAACTGCCGGAGCAAACCGCGGAAGCAGCCGAAGCTTTTTGTATCCGGTTGATCAACGCCACCCAGGAATACGCCCTGGCTTTTAAACCCAATGCTGCCTTTTTTGAAGTCCTGGGACCGGAGGGCTGGGCTGCACTGCATAGGGTTATCAAGGCTGTGCCCGAGGGCATCCCCGTCATCCTGGATGCCAAGCGGGGTGATATCTCTTCGACAGCCCAGGCCTATGCCCGCTCGGCCTTCGAAGTTCTGGGTGCAGATGCGATCACCCTCAGCCCCTACATGGGCTACGATTCTCTCTCGCCATTCCTGACCGACCCCGAAAAGGGTATTTTCCTGCTGTGCAAGACCAGCAATCCCGGCTCAGTTGACCTGCAGGACCTGCCTCTGGGCGGTCACTACCGTTTGATGACCGTGTACGAAAAAGTAGCCGGTTTAGCCCATGAATGGGGCGCCAATTGCTGCCTGGGGCTGGTGGTGGGCGCTACCTTCCCCGAGGCATTACAGCGGGTGCGCCAGTTTGCACCGGATCAATGGATCCTCTCGCCGGGTTTGGGCGCGCAGGGCGCAGATCTGAAGGAGGCGATGCGAGCCGGCTTGCGAGCCGATGGGCTGGGCTTATTGATCAATGTCAGCCGCAGCATCTCCCGCGCGCAGGATCCGAGGCAGGCTGCACGGGCGCTGGTTGAAAGCTTTCGCGAAGCGCAACTGGAAATCAATCAGCCTCTGCCTGCCAGGGAAAGCCAAACTCCCCCTCTGATCGCCTCACTGGTGGAGGGCCTGCTTTCGATGGGCTGCATCCAATTTGGCGAATTTACCCTCAAGTCGGGGCTGGTTTCACCGATCTATATTGATTTGCGGCGTTTGGTGACCTTCCCGGGCTGGATGACCCAGGTGGCTGCTGTGTATATTCAGCAATTGTCTCAACTGGAATTTGACCGAATCGCAGGTCTGCCCTATGCCGCCCTGCCGATCGCAACAGCCATCAGCCTGCAGGGCAATTACCCGTTGATCTATCCCCGCAAAGATGTTAAAGATTAC
>JALOAH010000238.1 GCA_023228865.1 Porticoccaceae bacterium
ATTTTCTACTGAAAACTGGTCCCGCCCAAAAACAGAGATCACCGGCTTGATGCATATCCTTTCGGAGGTGATCGACCGTGAAATTGAAGAATTGCATGCGGAAGGCGCCCGCCTGATCCACATTGGTCACCTGGATGGGCTCTCAAACACGCTGCAGAAAAAAGTTCGCGCTGCGATCGAACTGACCCGGCACAACCAGCGCATCAATATCGTGCTGGCCTTTAACTACGGGGGACGGGATGAGATCATCCATGCCATCAAGCGTATGCTGGCGGACCGGGTGAACCCGGATGACGTGGACGAAGCCCTGGTGAGCCATTACATGTTCACCGCGGAGATCCCCGACCCGGACCTGGTGATTCGCACCTCTGGCGAGCAACGCACCAGCAATTTCCTCACCTGGCAGACGGTTTATTCAGAGTGGGTCTTCCCCAAGGTCTACTGGCCTGATTTTAACGAAGAAGAATTACAAAAAGCCATCGATGAATATGCCCAGCGCGATCGGCGGTTTGGTGGACTAAAAGAAACCTGAGGTTGTAACCAATTTCCCGATGTTATCCCAACGTGTCAAAGCGGCGCTGGTATTTATTCCGCTGGTATTAATCCTGATCTATCTTGGGGGCTGGGCGTTTAACCTGTTCATTTTGTTAATCCTGCTGATGGCAGCCTATGAATTCACGCGCTTGTTCAAGGAAATGGGGCATCAGCCTTCACTGGTGATGCTGCTGCTGGGTGTCGCCCTGTTTGTTGTTCAGCGCTGGGCTTTGGATGACGCCTATCTCGGACCTTTGTTGACCCTCCTCGTGCTGGCGAACGCTATTAATGGGTTGGTCGAATATGAACGCGGTCGCGACGGCGCCGCCCTGGGCTTTGTCATCAACCTGGCGGGTATTCTTTACCTTGGCTGGGTGGGCGGGGGGATGATCTCCCTGAGGGCTTTAGAAAACGGGCTCGGTTGGATGCTGACAGCGCTCCCGTCTGTATGGCTGGCTGATTCGGGTGCGTATTTTATCGGCGGCTGGCTGGGGGTAAAGAAAATGTCCCCGCGCCTCAGCCCCAACAAGACCTGGGCCGGACTGGCGGGCGAGGTGGTGACCGGTACCCTGTTTGGAGCCCTGTTGGTGCTGCTCTGGCGTTCTGTGGGGTGGCTGCCTGCGGTGACACCTTTATGGCAGGGAGCGGTGATGGGTTTCGTGCTGGCTTTGGTCTCAGCAGCGGGGGATTTACTGGTGAGTCTGTTTAAACGAACAGCGAAGGTGAAGGACACAGGCAATCTGATCCCCGGTCATGGCGGCATCCTGGACCGGATCGATAGCTGGATCTGGGCAGCCCTGATTGGCTATCACCTTGTCCAGCTTTTCGCTGTCATCTGAGGTCAGTGCGAATCTTCCCCTGCTTGTGTGGCTTGCAGCCAATCCCGGCTATTTCAAGACCAGTTGGTAAATCCCGCCGCCGACCATATCCGCGATGTAAATTTCACCCTGTTCATCTTCGCCAAAGGCGCTGATCATGAAACTCGTGCTGGTCAGCAGCACCTGTTCCCAGGTATCCCCATCCGTTTGCAGTCCCCAGATGCTCCCGCTGCAAAAATCTCCAAAGATATACACGCCTTCCAGGGCGGGAATTTCATCGCCCCGGTACACATATCCCCCGGTAATGGAGCAATTCGGAGAAGAGGAATTCGGATAAACATGCACTGGCAGGGTTAACCCATTTGGATCGCAGAAAACTGATCCATAACATTCTTTCCCTTCCAGGGTGTTCCAGCCATAATTTTGGCCACCGGGGCTGCCTGCTGGCTGGTAATTGATCTCCTCCCAGCGATCCTGGCCGACATCGGCGATGTAAAGATCACCGTTTTCACGGTCAAAGGAAAAGCGCCAGGGGTTGCGCAATCCCAGAGCCCAAATTTCGGGGCGATATCCGGGATCGTCGAGAAAGGGGTTGCTTGCAGGGATCAAATAGGCGGTTGGGTAGTTAATCCCTGCGCCATTGAGGCAATTGAAATCCCAAATGATCGTATTCAATCCCGAGCCAGGTTTGTAAATGCTGGTTTCCATTTCGACATCAATCCGCAGCAGCTTGCCATTTAATGAAGCAGGGTTCTGGGCGTTTCCGAAGGGGTCACCACCGCTGCCGCCATCACCGACACCAATATACAGGTAACCATCTGGACCAAAAGCCAGTTGTCCCCCATTGTGGTTCTGGTATTGCGGGTGGGGGAGCGTTAAAACCTGTTCTTCGGAATTGGGGTCAGCCAGGTTGGGGTTTTCGGTGGTAAAAAACCGAGAAAGGACGTTGTCGCCAGTGCGCATGGTGTAATAGACATAAAAATAGCCTTTTTTGGCATAATCAGGTGGAAAAGCCAGTCCAAGCAAACCTTGTTCATTCCCGCCACTCGAAGCGGGGGAAGCAACCCGGTCTCGGATGTCTAAAAAGGGTGTCTCAACCCGTTGAGCTTCCAGGATCAAGATTTGTCCCTGTTGCTCAACGATAAACAGGCGCCCGCTGCCATCCGCGGCGTGAGCAATGCCAACCGGTCGCTCCAGTCCGGATGCCACCAGCAAGGGTGAAATTTCAGGTAAATTCGATTCATCTTGGGCGAAAGCCGGCAGTTGGGGCAGGAGCAGGGCAAATATTCCTGTGCCAACCACCGCGCTGATGAGTATGAATGCAATCACCCATCGTATTTGTGTTTTAGCAAAACTGAATGGCTTGATCATCTTAGTGTCCTTAATTAAATTTCC
>JALOAH010000239.1 GCA_023228865.1 Porticoccaceae bacterium
CCAGCCCGGCGCGGTTGTTGAGCCGCCTTGCCGGGCTCCACAAGCCCAAAAACTGTCTATAGCCGGACCAGCCCTTACCGGAGCTACCGGCGCCTGCATGGAGGTGTGTTATGACGTTAGCGGAACGGTCCTGCCTGCCCTGTCAGGGGCAAGTAGAAAAGCTATCCGTTGCTGACAGGGACGCTTTGCTGAAGAAGATCCCCGCCTGGCGTTACTGTCCGGAAGATGGAGGTGATATTGAATACCTGAGTCGCAGCTTTGCCTTTACCGAGTATCGACAGGCGGTGGATTTTACCTGTCAGGTGGCGGAGTTGGCGGAGGCTGAGAACCACCATCCCCGCTTGGTCCTGGAATGGGGACGAGTGACCGTCGACTGGTGGACCCACACAGTGGGAGGTCTGTATATCAACGACTTTATCCTCGCCGCTCGGTGCGACAAACTTTATAGGGAGTAATTGCCTGTCAGCCCAAGGATTTGGCTTTTCTCAGGTCATCCAAACTTGCGCCTTTCCTGGCCTATTCCCTGTCGGTGTTTGTTTCCTGTTCCTTGAAGAGGCGGCGGATCACAATATAAAACACCGGCACCAGGAAAATGGCCAGTACGGTGGCTGAGATCATGCCTCCCATCACTCCAGTGCCCACGGCTCTCTGGCTGGCGGAGCCGGCCCCGGTGGCAAATACCAATGGTAGTACGCCCGCTGTAAAGGCCAGTGAAGTCATCAGGATTGGCCGGTAGCGCAGCCGGCAGGCGGTGAGCGTGGCCTCCATCAGCCCTTTGCCTTCCCGCTGCAAATTGCGTGCGAACTCGATGATAAGAATGGCGTTTTTGGCCGACAGGCCGATAATGGCGATCAGTCCGACCTTGAAATACACATCGTTGGTCAAGTCGGCCACGTTGGTCCCCAGCACCGAGCCCAGTACGCCCAGCGGCACCACCAGCATAACGGCAAATGGAATCGACCAGCTCTCGTAGAGGGCCGCCAGGCACAGAAAGACGGCCAGCATCGACAAGCCCAGCAGCAACGGCAGCTGTCCCTGGGAGGCCTGCTCTTCCCGGCTGACGCCGTGCCACGCCAGGTTCACTTGGCGTGGCAGCTCTTCCATCACCCGCTCAAGTACCGCCATGGCCTCGCCAGTGCTGTACCCCGGCGCCGCGGTGCCGGCCATACGTACGGCGGGATAGCCGTTGTAGCGCGGAATCATGACTGGCCCGCTCTCCCAGCGCGACGATACAAAGGCGGACAGAGGCACCATCTCGCCGCTGTCATTGCGGATGCGCATGGCGAGGATTTGAGCCGGTTGCATACGGTAGGGTGTATCCGCCTGGACCACCACCCGTTGCATGCGCCCCTGATTGGGGAAGTCGTTGACATAGCGGCTGCCCAGCGCCGATGACAGCAAGTTGTTGATACGGGAGAGATCCACGCCCAAGGCATAGGCTTTTTCACGGTCGATATCCAGGTGGAGCTCCGGGGCATCCATGGCTCCCTCAATCCGTATTGAACCGATGGCGGGCTCCTCGGCCGCAAGAGCCATCAGCTGATCCCGAGCCGCAGCCATGGCTTCAGTACCGAGACTCCCCCGATCCTGGAGACGAAATACAAAGCCTGAGCCGGTGCCTAACTCTGGAATGGAGGGCGGCGTCAAGACCACCACTGAACCTTCACTGATTTCGCCGAGGGTTGCTTGGGCACGGCTAGCTATGGCTTGCGCCGTATGCTCGCGCCCGGGCCGTTCACCCCAGGGCTTCAACGTGACAAAGGCGGTGGAAGTATTTTGACCAGAGGAAAATAGATTGATGCCTATGACAGTGATAAAGGACTCTACTTCCGGCTGCTCAAGAAAGTATTCTTCCACCTGCTTGACGACTTCCAGGGATTGATTCACTGTCGCTCCGGCGGGCATTTGCATCACAGCGTACATGCTGCCCTGATCCTCTTCTGGCAAAAAAGCGGTGGGCATGCGCACAAAGAGGAAGATCACAGCGACAACGATAACCAGGTACAGCACCATCAGGCGACCGGTGCGGGTGATCACTTTGCCTACCAACCCTTGGTAGGCCACGGCACTGTGATTAAACCAGCGATTGAACCAGCGGTAAGGAGCTGCCTTGCGCCCTTCGTGGTCTTTATCCAGAGGCTTCAGCAGGCTGGCGCACAGGGCGGGCGTCAGGGTCAGCGCCAGAAAGGCCGAGAACAGGATGGAAATGGCCATGGTGACACCAAACTGACGATAGATATTACCTACCGTGCCGGTGAAAAAAGCCATGGGAATAAACACCGACACCAGCACTACAGTAATACCAACAATGGCACTGGTAATTTGCTTCATTGCCTTGATGGTGGCTTCGCGGGGCGCCAACCCTTCCTGGGCCATCAGTCGCTCGACGTTTTCCACTACCACGATGGCATCGTCAACCAAAATACCGATTACCAGAACCATCGCAAACATGGTCAACACATTGATCGAGTAGCCCAAGGCGAGCAGAAAAGCGAAGGTTCCCAACAGCGCAACAGGTACCACGAGCGTGGGAATCAAGGTATAGCGGAGATTCTGCAGAAACAGCAGCATGATGAGGAACACCAGCACTACTGCTTCCACTAGCGTCACTACTACTTTTTGAATAGAGATAGTGACAAAACGCGAATTGTCCAGAGGCACCGAGTACCTTACGCCATCGGGCATAAAGCGCGACAGCTCGGCTACTGTGTTACGCACAG
>JALOAH010000240.1 GCA_023228865.1 Porticoccaceae bacterium
TTTCTGGTTACTATGGATCATGAGGGTTACCTCTTATGGGTTTGATTTCAGGTTTCGTCACCTTCATCAAAACCGGTAACCCTCTCTTTTTCAAGAGCAGGTGTCAGATCTGGTCTGAACTAATACAAATAATCACATCCTTACTGCGCCCTGTTACCTTTACATAGCCTCTTTGATCCATTTGTCCTATATCACCGGTGCGAATCCAACCATCACCAAATACTATGTCCTGCTGATCTTCTCTGTTGTAATAACCGCGCATCGCCTGATAACCCCTAAAGGCGATTTCTCCCGCGGTGTCAAAAGGCAAAATATCATTTGAATGTTGATCGACAATACAGATTTCAGCGTGGGAGAGCGGTGGGCCTACGGAGGTGGTCAGGTCTAGCAAAGAATCATTTGGATAAGTCTGACACAGGGTACCATTGGCTTCGGTTTGGCCATATTGTATGCCTATGTCACAGTTGAAGGCAGATTTTGTTTGCTCAATCAATGAAGGGGGAACATCAGCGGCTCCCGTCAAAATAAACGCCAACGATGAGGTATTGTAATTCTGAAAATCTGGTAGAGCCAACATTGCGTGAATCATGGTCGGCACCAGCAGGGTTCCCGTGCATCCCTCGCTTTCAATCAACTCCATCATCAGTTCCGGTTGAAAATAATTTAGCACCACATAGGTACCCATTGCATTGAGGGTTCCCAGCAACGTCACGCAGGATCCTGCTATCTGATACATAGGCAGTGGATTTATCCAAACGCCACCGCTGTCAAAACCTGCGCGCTCTGTAATAGAGCGGCCAACATTAACGACGCCGTGGTGATGAAGTTGTGCCCCCTTGGGAACACCTGTAGTGCCAGAGGTAAATTGGATTAAAACAGTATTTCTGTAATCAACACGGGGAAGATCAACCACTTTCGTCGATTCACTGACAAATCGCTGCAAATCACTCATGGAAACCGTTTTCTTCACACAGGGTAATTGATCAACAACAACGCAGAGCTCGTCATAAAGATCTCGCCCTCTGTATTCGGCATCATAGAAAATACCAGATGCCCCCGACGTTTTCAGAATTTCCAGCAATTCAGTTTTCGTATATGCAGGATTAATAGGTACGGAAATAAGCCCGGCAGCACCTATGGCGTAATGCAGAATAATCCATTCAGGGCTATTGGCCGCATAGATACCAATACGATCCCCTTGTTCAAAGGGCGACAACAAGGCTGTCGCCAGATGCTCAACCTCGCACAGTAGCTCTTTGTATGTCCAGCGCCTTCTTTTGTGTTTATCTGCATGACCTTCAATGAGGGCAATTTTTTCGGGCACATGATTGGCCGCTCTTCTTAAAAGATCGGTAATTGTTGGAGTGGTCAACCATTTTGTGACAAGCCAGTTAAGCCGCTTTTCTCAGTTTATCTGTAGCTGATTCGTACTCATTGGGGCTGCTGTATTCCAGCGTCGAGTGCAGTCGCCGGCTGCTATAAAACATTACGATGTAGTCCAGTATGTCCTGCCGTGCCTCGGCACGGGTCTGGTAATACTTCCACTGAACACGCTCTTTTTTCAGGCTCGCAAAGAAGCTCTCCGCTACCGCGTTGTCCCAGCAGTCACCCTTGCGGCTCATACTGCCGACAAAGCCATTGGCTTGCAGCAAGCGCCTGTAGGCCTTGCTGGCATACTGTGAGCCGCGATCGGAATGCACCAGCAATCCCGCCTGCGGTCGACGCTGCCAGAGCGCCATGCGTAGCGCATCCGTCACCAGCTTGGCCTTCATCCGTGCCCCCATGCTCCAGCCCACCACCCGGCGGCTGAACAAGTCGATAAAGACCGCCAGGTACAGCCAGCCTTCCCGCGTCCAGATATAGGTAATATCGGACACATAAGCTTGATTCGACCCCGCCGCGGTAAACTCCCGGTCCAGCACATTCGGGAACACGGGCTGCGCGTGATTGCTGTTCGTGGTGACCTTGTACTTTTTCCGGTATCGGGCTCTGACGCCGGCTTCCCGCATCAAGTTTCGCGCTTTTCGGCGCCCCACCGGGGAGCCCAGGGCGTTGAGCGCCCGTTGCATCCGGCGCGACCCATAGCTGTAGCCACTCGCCTCGGCGATCTCTTTCACCGCCGCCAGCATCGCCTCGTGTTCGGGAGCCGGCTGTCCATCCCCTTGACGCCGACAGTACCGGTAATAGGCGTTGCGGCTCACACCCAGGAGTCGACACATTGCATCGACCGGCCAGGTCTTCTTGTGCTGGGTGATGAACGCGTATTTCACCGCGTTTCCTTGGCAAAGAAGACCGTCGCCTTTTTTAAGATGTCTTTCTCCATCTTCAGTCGACGATTTTCCTCCCGCAACCGGCGGATCTCCGCCTGCTCCGGTGTCAGCTTACCGTTGCCCCGAAAGGCCTGTTCTTCATCACCCTGATACTCCTTGATCCATCGCCTCAGCATATTGGCATTGATTTCCAGGCTGCGCGCGGCCTCGGATCTGGTATAGCCTTGCTCCAGCACCAAGTTGATCGCATCGAGCTTGAAGTCCTTCGTGTACTGATTTCTTGTGGTCATGTTCCACCTGTTCGGCGACAATTAGGATGACCGGTCGTATTGCCTCAGTAAAAAACCAAACTACTTGCTAAGTTGACTCGCCAGGACTGTTCCATCTTTAACCGCCCATTAGCTGGGTCATTTTAAGCTGATAGCTCTGTTCCCGTAATCTC
>JALOAH010000241.1 GCA_023228865.1 Porticoccaceae bacterium
GTGCATTTGGCGCAATTCATGGACATTTCAGGGTTTCGAGGGGTCTTTGGCGGAGAAATAGGCTCCGTAACGAGCAAGCATTTCAGGCTCGACGACAATGGAATACCTGTTTATATTCCCTATCCTTTGGGCAAGGTTACCGTCAGCATAGGGGTGGCCACCTACCATGCCGGAGACAGCCGCAAACGCCTGGTAGCCCGGGCCGACCAGGCCATGTACAAGGCCAAAGAAGAAGGGCGTAATCGGGTTAAAGCAACACTTTAATCGCCTTAACTTAGCTCACAAAGTATTTGCTGGTTTGGGTAGTGCTGTTGTACTCTCGCCACCAAAGTCAAGCGGCAGCCTGAGACAGGAGTCGCATTTTTAAAAAAAGGAGATGGAGAATGACAAAAATACTGGGAGCCGTTCTGGCATTATTTATGGGAGCCTGTGCCTATGCGGCGGATGTTGCCTATATGCGAGGTGCTACCGCGCCCTGGGGACAAGCCACCAACGAAGCGGCCATGGATGCGGCTTTTGGTGCCGGCAATTGGGACGACCTGCGCATGGCCAACGGTGTCGGCCCTTTCCTGCCCGGTTCTGGCTACCGCTTTATCTTTCTGGAAGGGGGCGATGACACAGCCATTGAGCTGGATAACTATCTCCAGGCAAATCTCTCGGCCATTGAAGCATTCGTCAGTGGCGGCGGGCACCTGATCATCAATAGTGCTCCCAATCAGGGAGGCAATATCGATTTTGGCTTTGGTGGCGTCACGCTGACCAATGGCCTGCACTCAGGGACTGTGGAAGCGGCAAATCCGACCCACTCGGTGTTTACCGGCCCATTGAGCGTGGGCGTCACTACCTTTACCGGTAGCTCTTTTGCCCATGCAGTAGTTGGGCCGGGGTTGTCATCCATCCTGGACTCCGTTGATAATCATCCCGGTGAAGTTGTTCTGGGCGAACTCAACTATGGCGATGGGATTGTGCTGTTCGGCGGTATGACAACCAGCAACTGGCATAGCCCGCAGCCGGATGCCGATAATCTTAGAGCCAATATCATCTACTATGCTGCCAATGGTGCTTATGTGTCATCCCCCAAAAAAGTGCCAGTTAATTCACCGCTGGCTCTAGTTATCCTGATTGGCCTGATGGGGCTGGTTGCACTGCGGGCCCGGCGTTCTTTCAGCTAACGGAATTAATCGATCCCGAACCATCTTCGGGATCGTTTTCAACATCAGCGACGGTTTTATGAAGGTCCGGCCTTGATTCGTTTTTTTGTGCTGTTTTTTGTCATTATGATGGCACTTTTTACCGTTGAACTGCTCCCGCTCGGACAGCAGTATTTTGTTACACCTCTGACATCGGGCCTGGCTGCTGTGTCGGGTGTATTGATCGATCTCTTGGGGCGGGATGTCTTAACCCAGGGTGTCATCATCTATGACCTGAACGCCCGTTTTGCCATCGAGATTGCCGCAGGCTGCAATGGTGTCGAGGCCATGATTTTGCTCACGGCAGCCATCCTGGCCTTCCCTTCACCCTGGAAACACAAGCTGATCGGCATTGCCCTGGGTTGGATTGCAATTCAGGGGCTGAACCTGGTGCGGATTGTGTCCCTGTTTTTTCTCGGGTTGTGGAACGAAACCGCCTTTGAGTGGGCCCACCTTTATCTGTGGCAGGCATTGATCATGCTGGACGCATTGGTGGTCTGGCTACTGTGGATACGGGCGCTGCCAGCCAGGGAGGCTACCAGTGAAGTTGCTGCCTAGTAACGTTATTGGCCGTTTTGTCTGCCTGATACTGCTGTGGTTGCCTGTCTGGCTTGCTCTCTGGTATGTGGCCGCAGGTGTTCTTGCCGCCCCGGCAGTATGGCTGGGGGCACTGGGCATCAATCTCTTTGAGGGCGGGTTAATTGATGATCTGGCGAGGCAGGGCCATCAATACACCCTGATCACCCGCTTAACAGTGGAGGTGCCGGACGCACCCGAGGGTGCCCTGGGGCAGATCATGGTAGAAAAAAACCCGCTGCTCTACACTTGGAATCTGCCGGTGCTGATGGCGCTGCTGTTTGCCGCAGACGAGCGCTTTTTTTCCATGGGGCGAATGTTTTTAACCTATGTTTTGCTGCTGCCTTTTCAGGCGTTTGGTATTGCCCTCGACACAGTCAAAACCCTGGCCTTTGAAACCGGCAGCGATGTCACCACTCAGCTCGATTTTGCCCCCTGGCAAATGAATGCCATTGCCCTGGGCTATCAGTTCGGGTATCTGATGTTGCCGTTTATTGCCGCTGCCGGCATATGGATATTGATGAACAGGGAGCTGCTGGACACTTTGCGCTCGCAATAAAACGGCATTACCCAAACAGTGCATCAATATCAAAATCGACGCTGGCGTTGCCTTCCATATTGTCTCGCCTAGCTATCTGCCCGGTTTCCACCAGACTTTCGTAGTGGCAGGTCCGGTTGCGACCATTGCCCTTGGCGTAATACAGGGCCTGGTCGACGTTGTCGAGGATATTGGCCGGTGGCTGGGCAGGGTCCACAGCCGCAAAACCGATACTACAGGTGACCTGACCCACCTGGGGAAACTCCTTCTGTTCCAGCTCTGCCAGTGCCTTTTTGCTGTCACCCACAGCATCAATCTCCGCACATTTCCCCAAGCTGCACTACCCTGAAGGCATCCACACACCAGTACCGATGGAACGGATGCCGTCATGTCTCTTA
>JALOAH010000082.1 GCA_023228865.1 Porticoccaceae bacterium
TCATGCCCGGTGACAACGTGCAAATGGTGGTGACGCTGATTGCCCCCATTGCCATGGAAGAAGGTCTTCGCTTTGCGATCCGTGAAGGCGGCCGTACTGTGGGCGCCGGTGTCGTGGCCAAGATTATTGAGTAAGCCGGTGAATTCCGGACTTCAAGCCGAGGTGTGAAGAGCATCTCGGCTTGGTCGTTATATAAACATCGAAAAGTTTTGAAGAGTTTAGGTACAGGCCAGTAGTTCAATTGGTAGAGCACCGGTCTCCAAAACCGGGGGTTGGGGGTTCGAGTCCCTCCTGGCCTGCCAGCTTTTCAGCAGAGGTAGCACGAGTAAATGAGCGTTGCAGCACCGGAAAATAATACGGCTCGCCTGGATCTAGTAAAGTGGCTGGTGGTTCTCCTGCTAGTGGGCGGTGGAATTTACGGTAACTACTATTTTTCTTCCGAGGCGATTCTTTTCCGTGCGCTGGCGCTTGTCGTTATTGCCGTTGTCGCCATCTTTGTTGCTCTTAAAACAGCAAAGGGTGGCGTTTTTTGGGAGTTGCTAAAAGGTGCGCGTGTCGAAGCGAGGCGCGTCGTCTGGCCGACCAAGCAGGAATGCAATCAGACCACGCTTGTGGTTGTGGGTTTTATTTTTGTTATGGCCCTGATTCTGTGGGGGCTTGACAGTCTTTTCGGTTGGCTTACCTCACTGATTATCGGGTAAGAGATATGTCAAAGCGCTGGTATGTGGTTCACGCCTACTCTGGTTATGAGAAAAAAGTTGCTGCAGCTTTGAAGGAGCGCGTTGCTTTGGCAGGTATGGAAGATCGCTTTGGCGAAATTCTGGTGCCCACTGAAGAAGTCGTGGAAATGAAAGGCGGCCAGAAGCGCAAAAGTGAGCGCAAATTTTTCCCGGGCTATGTTCTCGTGGAAATGGTTCTCGACGACGAAACCTGGCACCTTGTTAAAGAAACCCCCAGAGTAATGGGTTTTATCGGTGGCAAGGCCGACAAGCCGTCGCCGATTACAGCGAAAGAAGCGGAAGCTATTCTGCAGCGGGTTCACGACTCCGAAGAGAAGCCCCGTCCGAAGACGATGTTTGAGCCGGGAGAGGTGGTTCGCGTCGTTGATGGTCCCTTTAACGATTTCAATGGTGTTGTCGAAGAAGTGAATTACGACAAGTCGCGGTTGCGGGTTGCGGTATCTATTTTTGGCCGTTCGACCCCCGTGGAGCTGGATTTTACTCAGGTTGAAAAAAACTGAGTTAGTGCTGTGAACCCTGTGTTCACAGAAATGTCAATGGCGGCATTGTGCCGTCGGGGAGCCGATGACGAGTTCGCTCTGAGGCGTTAACCACCCATGTGGAGAAACTAAATGGCTAAGAAAGTACAGGCTTATATTAAGCTGCAAGTGAAGGCCGGACAGGCCAACCCCAGTCCCCCTGTTGGTCCGGCATTGGGTCAGCACGGTGTCAATATCATGGAGTTTTGTAAGGCATTCAATGCGCAAACCCAGAGCATTGAACTCGGTTCCCCGGTGCCTGTTGTGATCACAGTTTACAGTGATCGCAGCTTTACCTTTGTCATGAAAACACCGCCAGCGTCATTTCTGCTCAAGAAGGCCGCTGGAGTTAAAAGTGGCAGCGCCACTCCCAATACCAAAAAGGTGGGCAAGGTGACCCGTGAACAGCTCGAAGAAATCGCCAAAACCAAACAGCCCGATCTGACAGCGGCTGATATGGATGCGGCAGTGAGAACCATTGCCGGCTCTGCCCGCGCCATGGGTCTTGATGTGGAGGGTGTGTAAGATGGCCAAGTTATCCAAGCGCGTTCGTGCAATTCGTGAAAAAGTTGACGGCGGCAAACTTTATCCCATGGATGAAGCCGTTGCTCTCCTTAAAGAACTCTCCAGTGTCAAGTTTGAAGAGACTGTCGATGTCGCTATCAATCTCGGCATTGATCCCCGCAAGTCCGACCAGGCTGTTCGCGGCGCAACCACGCTGCCCCACGGCACTGGTAAAACTGTGCGCGTTGCCGTATTTACCCAGGGTGAAGCCGCAGAGGCGGCAAAAGCTGCGGGTGCGGACATCGTCGGTATGGAAGATCTCGCCGAGCAGGTCAAGGCGGGCAACCTGAATTTCGATGTGGTGATTGCAGATCCCGCGGCTATGCGCGTAGTGGGTCAGCTGGGTCAGATCCTCGGTCCCCGCGGTCTGATGCCCAACCCCAAAACTGGTACTGTCACCCCTGACGTTGTCACCGCGGTTAAAAATGCAAAAGCGGGTCAGGTGCGTTTTCGCGCCGACAAAAATGGCATCATTCACGGTGGTATTGGTCGCGTCGCTTTTGAAGCGGGCGCGCTCAAGGAAAACCTGGAAGCGCTGATTTCCGATCTGAAAAAGATCAAACCAGCATCTGCCAAAGGCATTTATCTCAAAAAAGTAACCCTGTCCACCACCATGGGGCCGGGTTTGAGTATCGATCATTCCTCCCTGGATATTTAATTCGGGTGTAGGAATTTAAAGACTTTGGGGTCTGCGCTGTTAACAGTGCAGGCCGTCAAAGATCGCAGGTTCCTCGTTTGTTTTAAGGTTTAATGACCTGGCTGGTAAAGCAAGTCGCCTGCGTAGACGGTGTGACCCAATTCAGTATTCACTGAGTTTGCTCACCGAAAAGCTCCCGCTGATACAGCGGGAATTCGAAAACGGTCAGCGGCTTCAACGCTGACATAATTGTGGAGAAAACTTGTGGCAATAGGACTCGAAGACAAGAAAGCGATTGTCGCTGAAGTCCAGCAAGCTGCACAGAGCGCTCTTTCTGCGGTTATCGCGGATGCCCGCGGTGTTACCGTAGGAAAGATGAATGCTCTGCGTGCGGAAGCTCGCGCCAGTGGCGTGTGGATGAAAGTTGTCCGCAACACTCTGGCTCGTCGCGCTGTTGAAGGCACTCCTTACGAGTGTGTCAAAGATGCGTTTGTCGGCCCAACCTTGATCGCCTTTTCCAACGAACACCCAGGTGCGGCTGCCCGCATCTTCAAGGAGTTCGCCAAGGGCAATGACAAGTTTGAGCTGAAAACCGCCGTTTTTGAAGGTGAAGTGGTTGATATTGCAATGTTGGCGACTCTGCCCACATACAACGAAGCCATCGCCAAACTGATGAGCGTCATGAAAGAAGCTGCTGCCGGCAAACTGGTACGTACAATCGCCGCTGTTCGCGATCAGAAAGAGCAACAGGCTGCCTGATTGTTTTTCAGCCTTAAAGATTAACGAGCCGCGTTCACGGGACGCAATGGCTCCAAATACAGGAAATGACAGATGTCACTGACTAAAGAAGATATTATCAATGCAATTGCCGAAATGTCCGTTAAGGATGTTGTTGAGCTGATCTCCGCGATGGAAGAGAAGTTTGGCGTTACTGCCGCTGTGGCTGCTGTAGCCGTAGCTGGTGGCGACGCCGGTGCTGCCGTCGAGGAAAAAACCGAGTTTGACATCGTTCTGACCGCTGCTGGCGAGAAGAAAGTCAATGTCATTAAAGCTGTTCGTGGAATCACTGGTCTGGGCCTCAAAGAAGCCAAGGATCTGGTTGATGGCGCGCCTTCTACCCTTAAAGAAGCCGTTTCCAAAGACGAAGCAGAAGCAGCGAAGAAAGAACTGGAAGAAGCAGGCGCATCGGTCGAACTCAAGTAAGCTTGAGTGCATTTGCTTTTCCAACCTGAGTCTTTTTCAGGTATAGGCTGGCGGTAAATCCGCCGGCCTTTTCCCGCTTATACAGGGTTCAACGCTGTATAGAGGGAGCAGCGGTCGATTCCATGAGGAAGGCCGCTCTATAAATGCCCCACAAATGTGAAAGTGCTGGTGACTACTAATGGCTTACTCCTACACCGAGAAAAAACGCATTCGCAAGGATTTCAGCAAACTGAAGCAAGTGATGGAGCTTCCGCCGCTGCTTGCCATTCAGCTGGATTCTTACAGAAACTTTACCCAGAAAGGCCTGACCGCAGAGCAGCGTCGGGAAACGGGATTACACGCTGCCTTTAACTCAGTCTTTCCGATAGTAAGCCTGTCGGGAAATGCCGCCCTCGAA
This sequence comes from Porticoccaceae bacterium, assembly GCA_023228865.1. The sequence goes on from JALOAH010000082.1 coordinate 4,060, forward strand.
TATGTTGACTACAACCTGGGCAAGCCAGCCTTTGATGTTGAAGACTGCAAATTAAGAAGCGTAACCTACGCGGTTCCTCTGCGGGTTCGCGTGCGCCTGGTTATTTATGACAAGGAATCGTCAACCAAGGCCATTAAAGACATCAAGGAACAGGATGTCTATATGGGAGAAATCCCACTGATGACCGATCACGGTACCTTCATTATCAATGGTACTGAGCGGGTAATTGTTTCCCAGCTCCACCGCTCCCCCGGTGTGTTTTTCGATCACGACAAGGGTAAAACCCATTCTTCGGGCAAGCTGCTGTACTCCGCCCGCATCATTCCCTACCGCGGTTCCTGGCTCGATTTTGAATTTGATCCCAAGGATCAGGTTTTTGTCCGTATTGACCGCCGCCGCAAACTGCCGGCGACGATTCTGCTGCGCGCCCTTGGCTATAACGCCAGCGAAATCCTCGGCATGTTTTTTGAAACCACGGTTTTTGAACAGCAGGATGACGGCTATGCCATGAATCTCGAGCCGAAAAGGTTGCGGGGCGAAATCGCCGCTTTTGACATCAAAGGCAAAGGCGGTAAGGTTATTGTTGAGGAAGGCCGCCGAATTACCGCCAAGCATATTCGCCAGTTGGAGGCCGATGGCGTCAACCGCCTTGAAGTCCCTGTCGACTATCTCTACGGTCGCATTCTCGCCAAAGACATCGTCAATGAAAAAACTGGTGAACTGCTGTTTGAATGCAATACTGAACTGACTGCAGAAAGCCTGCAAAAACTGGCCGATGCCGGTATAAAAACCATCGAAGTCATCTACACCAATGATCTCGATTGCGGCGCATTTATGTCCGACACCCTGCGCAATGATCCCACCCGGACTCAGCTTGAGGCCCTCGTGGAAATCTACCGCATGATGCGCCCCGGCGAGCCGCCCACCAAAGAGTCTGCTGAAAACCTTTTTGGCAATCTGTTTTTCAATCTCGAGCGCTACGATCTCTCTACCGTTGGCCGCATGAAATTCAATCTGCGCCTGGGTCGCGATGAGGTTGAGGGTTCCGGCACCCTGAGCAATGAAGACATCATCGATGTCATGCGCACCCTGATCGATATTCGCAACGGCAAAGGTATTGTCGACGACATCGACCATCTGGGTAACCGCCGCATTCGCTCTGTGGGCGAAATGGCAGAAAACCAGTTCCGTATCGGTCTGGTGCGTGTGGAGCGCGCTGTCAAGGAGCGTCTCTCCGTTGCTGAAAGTGAAGGTTTGATGCCCCAGGATCTGGTCAACGCCAAACCCGTGGCGGCGGCTATGAAGGAGTTTTTCGGCTCCAGCCAGCTGTCCCAGTTTATGGATCAGAACAACCCGCTCTCGGAAGTGACCCACAAACGCCGTGTCTCTGCCCTCGGTCCCGGTGGTTTGACCCGCGAGCGCGCCGGTTTTGAAGTGCGCGACGTTCACCCCACACACTATGGCCGTGTCTGCCCCATTGAAACTCCGGAAGGGCCCAACATCGGCCTGATCAACTCCCTGGCGACCTATGCCCGCACCAATCATTATGGCTTTATTGAAGCGCCCTACCGCAAGGTGGTGGACGGCAAGGTCACCAATGACATTGAATACCTGTCAGCCATTGTCGAAGGTCAGCACATCATTGCTCAGGCCTCGGCGGCGGTGAATGACAAGGGCGAGCTTACCGATGAGCTGGTCACCGTGCGTCATATGGGGGAATTTACCGTCAAGCCGCCCCAGGATGTGGATTATATGGATGTGTCGCCGCGCCAGGTGGTCTCCATCGCCGCGTCGCTGATTCCCTTCCTCGAGCACGATGACGCCAACCGCGCCCTTATGGGTTCCAACATGCAGCGCCAGGCAGTACCCACACTGCGGGCTGAAAAACCGTTTGTGGGCACCGGCATGGAGCGCCTTGTCGCTCGCGATTCCGGTGTCTGTGTGGTTGCCAAGCGCGGCGGTGTCATTGAAAGCGTCGATGCCGCGCGTATCGTTGTTCGCGTCAACGACGACGAGGTGGAAACCGGTGATGCTGGCGTGGATATCTACAACCTCATCAAATACACCAGATCCAACCAGAATACCTGTATCAACCAGCGCCCCATCGTCAAAGCAGGCGATCAGGTTGAGCGCGCCGACATTCTCGCCGACGGGCCTTCTGTCGACCTGGGTGAGCTGGCTCTCGGCCAGAACATGCGCATCGCCTTTATGCCCTGGAATGGCTACAACTTCGAAGACTCGATTCTTATCTCCGAGCGCGTTGTTCAGGAAGATCGCTTCACCACCATCCATATTCAGGAGCTGACCTGTACCGCACGGGATACCAAGCTGGGATCCGAGGAGATCACCGCCGATATTCCCAACGTGGGTGAAGCGGCGCTGTCCCGCCTCGACGAATCCGGCATTGTTTATGTCGGTGCCGAAGTGGGTCCCGGCGATATTCTTGTCGGCAAGGTAACGCCAAAAGGTGAAACCCAGCTCACCCCGGAAGAAAAGCTGCTGCGCGCCATCTTTGGTGAAAAAGCCTCCGACGTTAAGGATACGTCCCTGCGGGTGCCGAGCAGCACCAAGGGCACCGTTATCGGCGTACAGGTTTTCACTCGCGATGGTCTTGAGAAAGATGCCCGCGCCAAATCCATTGAGCGCGCTGCGCTGGAAGAGTATCGCAAGGATCTCAAAGACGAATTCCGCATCATGGAAAACGCCACCTTTGAACGTCTTCGCGATGCCCTTGTCGGCAATTCGGTGATTCGTGCTCCCGGCCTCAAGAAAGGTGACGCTCTCACGGCCGCTGTCGTGGCAGGCTACGACCAGGAGCAGTGGTTCAAGGTGCGCATGGAAGACGACGCCCTCAACGAACAGCTCACCAAGGCGGAAGAATCTCTCAAAGAGCGTCGCAAGCAGCAGGATGAGCGTTTTGAAGACAAGAAGCGCAAGCTTGAAACCGGTGACGATCTGGCGCCGGGCGTGCTCAAAACCGTCAAGGTCTATCTCGCGGTCAAGCGCCGTGTTCAGCCCGGCGATAAAATGGCCGGTCGTCACGGCAACAAAGGGGTTATCTCTGTCATTATGCCCATTGAGGATATGCCCCACGATGAGTACGGCAACCCCGTTGATGTGGTTCTTAACCCCCTGGGCGTACCCTCGCGGATGAACGTTGGCCAGATTCTCGAAACCCACCTCGGCCTCGCGGCCAAAGGTCTGGGTGAGAAAATCAATCTGATGCTGGAAGAGCAGCGCAAGATTGGTGAGCTTCGCGAATTTCTTCAGGAAATCTACAGCTCTGGCACCAGCGCCCAGCCCGCCGATATCGGCATAATGAGTGATGACGAGGTCATCGAGCTGGCGCAAAATCTTCGCGGCGGTGTTCCCATGGCCACGGAAGTTTTCAACGGCGCCAAGGAAGAGGAGATCAAGGAGCTGCTCAAGCTGGCTGGAATGCCCGAAAGCGGCCAGATGACCCTCTACGACGGCCGCACCGGTGTTCAGTTCCAGCGCCCGGTAACCGTGGGTTACATGTACATGCTCAAGCTCAACCACCTGGTGGATGACAAAATGCATGCCCGTTCCACCGGCTCCTACAGCCTGGTAACTCAGCAGCCGCTGGGTGGTAAGGCGCAGTTTGGCGGCCAGCGTTTCGGTGAAATGGAAGTCTGGGCACTGGAAGCCTATGGCGCTTCTTACACCCTTCAGGAAATGCTCACGGTCAAGTCGGACGATGTTGAAGGTCGTACCAAAATGTACAAAAACATCGTCGATGGCGACCACAGTATGGATCCTGGAATGCCGGAATCCTTCAACGTTCTGGTGAAGGAAATCCGCTCGCTGGGCATCAATATTGAGCTGGAATACGATTAAATCCATAAGTTGGAAAGGCTCGAAGTACTGACTTCGAGCCGGGCAGGAATTCTACTGGAGGAAGGGCCTTGAAAGACTTACTGAACATGTTGAAGTCCCAGGAACAGAACGGGGAATTTGACGCAATTCGCATCGGACTTGCGTCCCCGGACATGATCCGCTCCTGGTCTTTTGGCGAAGTCAAAAAGCCGGAAACTATCAATTACCGCACCTTTAAACCCGAGCGGGACGGCCTGTTCTGCGCCAAGATTTTTGGCCCAGTGCGGGATTTCGAGTGTTTGTGCGGCAAATACAAGCGCATGAAGCACCGGGGCATCGTGTGTGAAAAATGTGGCGTCGAGGTTACCAGAGCCAATGTGCGCCGTGAGCGTATGGGGCACGTTGAGCTGGCCTGTCCCGTTGCCCATATCTGGTTCCTGAAATCACTGCCTTCGCGCATTGGTTTGCTGCTGGACATGACCCTGCGCGAAATAGAACGCGTGCTCTATTTTGAATCCTACATTGTCACGGATCCCGGCATGACCACCCTGGAGCGCGGTCAGCTGCTCACCGATGAGCAGTACTTTGAAGCCATGGAAGAGTTCGGCGACGAGTTCCATGCCTCCATGGGTGCGGAAGCCATCCAGCAGCTGATGAAAGACATTGATCTCGGCCTCGAAATTGCGGAAATCCGCGAGGAAATCCCCAATACCAATTCCGAAACCAAAATCAAGAAACTGTCCAAGCGCCTCAAGTTGCTGGAAGCCTTCTTCAACTCAGGCAACAAGCCCGAGTGGATGGTTCTGGAAGCGCTGCCTGTGTTGCCGCCGGATCTGCGTCCGCTGGTGCCCCTCGACGGCGGTCGCTTTGCCACCTCGGATCTCAACGATCTCTATCGCCGAGTGATCAACCGCAACAACCGCCTGAAGCGCCTGCTGGAGCTCAATGCGCCGGACATTATCGTGCGCAACGAAAAGCGCATGCTTCAGGAATCCGTGGATGCACTGCTCGACAATGGCCGTCGCGGCCGCGCCATTACCGGTTCCAACAAGCGTCCGCTGAAATCCCTGGCCGATATGATCAAGGGCAAACAGGGTCGTTTCCGTCAGAACCTGCTGGGCAAGCGCGTCGACTACTCCGGTCGTTCGGTGATTGTGGTGGGGCCAACCCTGCGCCTCCACCAGTGCGGTCTGCCCAAGCGTATGGCGCTGGAACTGTTCAAACCCTTTATCTTTTCCAAACTTGAAGGTCGCGGCCTTGCCACCACCATCAAGGCGGCGAAGAAAATGGTCGAGCGCGAAGAGTCTGTGGTTTGGGATATCCTCGACGACGTGATTCGCGAACACCCGGTGATGCTGAACCGGGCGCCGACACTGCACCGTTTGGGTATTCAGGCCTTTGAGCCGGTTCTCATTGAGGGCAAGGCCATTCAGCTGCATCCCCTGGTTTGTGCGGCCTATAACGCCGACTTCGACGGCGACCAGATGGCGGTTCACGTGCCTCTGACCCTGGAAGCTCAGCTCGAAGCCCGCGCCCTGATGATGTCCACCAACAACATCCTGTCGCCCGCCAGTGGTGAACCCATTATCGTGCCGTCCCAGGACGTTGTTCTGGGTCTTTACTGGATGACCCGCGAGCGCATCAATGCCAAGGGCGAAGGCCGTGTCTTTGCCGATCTTGCCGAAGTCTCCCGGGTTTACTACGGCGGTCATGCGGATCTTCAGGCGCGCATCAAGGTACGCATTCGCCAGGTTACCTTCAGCGAAGAAGGTGAGCGCATTGAGGAAATCAGCATTCAGGACACTACCGTGGGTCGTGCCCTGCTGTGGGAAATCGTTCCCGAAGGCCTGGGTTTCGACCTGGTCAACCAGGCGATGACCAAAAAGGCCATTTCCCGCATTATCAACCAGTGCTACCGTTTGGTCGGTCTTAAGGCAACGGTCATCTTTGCCGATCAGCTGATGTATACCGGCTTTGATTTCTCCACGAAATCAGGGGCGTCCATTGGCGTTAATGACTTCCTCATTCCCAGTGCCAAGGTCGATATTATCGCCCGCGCCGAAGACGAGGTCATGGAGATTGAATCCCAGTTCGCTTCAGGTCTGGTAACCCAGGGTGAGAAGTACAACAAGGTGATTGATATCTGGTCGCGCGCCAACGATCTGGTGGCCAAGTCGATGATGGACGGTATCTCCAGAGAGACCGTCACCAATCGCGCTGGCGAGCAGGAAGATCAGGCGTCGTTTAACTCGGTATTTATGATGGCCGATTCCGGTGCGCGGGGCTCTCCGGCGCAGATTCGTCAGCTCGCCGGTATGCGCGGTCTGATGGCGCGCCCCGATGGCTCTATTATCGAAACCCCCATCATCGCCAACTTCCGCGAAGGTCTTAACGTACTTCAGTACTTTATTTCCACCCACGGTGCCCGTAAAGGTCTCGCCGATACCGCACTGAAAACCGCCAACTCCGGTTACCTGACCCGCCGTCTGGTGGATGTTTCCCAGGATGTGGTCGTGGTCGAAAGAGACTGTGGTACCACTGAAGGTCTGTTGATGTCGCCGGTTATTGAAGGCGGCGATATTATTGAGTCCCTGGGTGACCGCATTCTCGGCCGCGTTGTGGCTCAGGATGTGCTCAAGCCGGGCAGCGAGGAAATCGCTGTACCAGCGGGCACCATTATCGACGAAAAATGGGTTGAGCGTATCGAAGCCATGAACATCGATGAAGTTCTGGTGCGCTCCCCCATTACCTGTGAAACCCGCTTTGGTATCTGTGCTGAGTGTTATGGCCGGGATCTGGCGCGGGGTCATAAGGTTAACCAGGGTGAAGCTGTAGGTGTTATTGCCGCCCAGTCCATCGGCGAGCCTGGCACCCAGCTGACCATGCGCACCTTCCACATCGGCGGTGCGGCATCCAGGGCTTCTGCTGTGGATAACATCCAGGTTAAATCCGCAGGCAATATTCGCCTGATCAATATCAAGCTGGTGGAGCGCGCCACTGATCAGGTGGCGGTATCCCGCTCCGGCGAGCTGGCGGTTGCCGACGCCAATGGTCGGGAGAGAGAGCGCTATAAGATCCCCTACGGCGCGGTTATCACGGTTCACGACGGCGACAGCGTCGATGCTGGCCAGATTGTCGCCAAATGGGATCCCCATACCCACCCGATCATTACCGAAGTTGCCGGTAAGGTTGCCTTCTCCGGCATGGAGGAGGGGTTGAGTGTTCGCCGTCAGACGGATGATCTCACTGGTTTAACCCATATTTCGGTAATGGATCCCAACGATCGCCCCGCTGCCGGTAAAGATATGCGGCCGATGGTGACCCTGCTGGACAGCAATGGCAAGGAGCAGGTATTCCCGAACTCCACTGTGCCTGCCCACTACCTGTTACCGGCGGACGCCATTGTCACCATCAACGACGGCGACACCATCAGCGCTGGTGACATCATCGCCCGTATCCCTCAGGAAGGTTCCAAGACCAGGGATATCACCGGTGGTCTGCCCCGCGTGGCGGATCTCTTCGAAGCTCGCAAGCCGAAAGATCCGGCCATTCTTGCCGAAATTTCCGGTACCGTTACCTTCGGCAAGGAAACCAAGGGCAAGCGTCGCTTGATGATTACCCCCGCCGACGGCGGTGATACCTTTGAAATGCTCATCCCCAAGTGGCGCCAGCTGGGTGTTTACGAGGGCGAACAGGTGTCCCGCGGTGAAGTTATCGCCGATGGTCCGGATAACCCCCACGATATTCTTCGCCTCAAGGGCGTCGACTCCCTGGCGGAATTTGTTGTTAATGAAATTCAGGAGGTTTACCGCCTTCAGGGTGTGAAAATTAACGACAAGCATATTGAGGTTATCTGTCGCCAGATGCTGCGCAAAGTGGAAATCACCGATATGGGTGAGTCCTCCTTCGTCAAGGGCGAGCAGGTTGAGCTCTACAACGTTCTCGAAGAAAACGAGAAATTGCAGCTGGAAGGTAAACTGCCAGCCAAGTACGAGCGCCTGTTGCTGGGTATTACCAAGGCGTCGCTGGCGACAGAAAGCTTTATCTCTGCGGCCTCCTTCCAGGAGACCACCAGGGTGCTTACCGAAGCTTCGGTTACCGGCAAAAAAGACAACCTGCGCGGACTCAAGGAAAACGTGGTTGTCGGTCGCCTGATTCCTGCGGGTACCGGCTTGGCTTACCATGCCCGTCGCAAGAAACTGCGGGATGCGGCCATCGCAGACGCCATTGGCCCCACCGCCAGTGAAGTTGAAGAGGCGCTGTCACAGGCCTTGAATGAGGGCAGTGGCGAATAATTCGCCACTGTTGCTCTTGACTCGGAGAGGCGATGTCTTTAGAATGCTGCCTCCCTTTTTAGGGAGGGTTGTCTATGCCTGCAGCCCTCTTTTGTTAGTACCTTTTTCGAAAGGTTTTTAATCGGAGTAAATAAGTAATGGCCACGATCAACCAGTTGGTTCGTAAGCCTAGAAAACGCAGAATTGCGAAAAGTGACGTTCCTGCCCTGCAGAGCTGTCCACAGCGTCGCGGTGTATGCACCCGTGTGTACACCACTACACCTAAAAAGCCCAACTCAGCGCTGCGTAAAGTTTGCCGTGTGCGTCTGACCAATGGCTACGAGGTCACCTCCTATATCGGCGGTGAAGGCCACAACCTTCAGGAGCACAGTGTGGTTCTGATTCGCGGTGGTCGTGTCAAGGATTTGCCAGGTGTGCGTTATCACACCGTTCGCGGCAGCCTGGATACCTCCGGTGTAGACAAGCGTCGCCAGCGCCGCTCCAAGTACGGTGCCAAGCGTCCCAAGAAGTAATGCGTTTTCGGTGAGAACCGAGTAAGGCCGGGTCGAGCGTTTTGCGCGTCTAATCCCGGATAACCCTGAAGCAAGAGAATATCGATATGCCTAGAAGACGAGTTGTTGCCAAACGGGAAGTTTTGCCAGATCCTAAATACGGAAACGTAACCCTGGCAAAATTTATGAACCACGTTATGGTCAGCGGCAAGAAATCTGTCGCTGAAAAAATTGTTTACGGCGCCCTCGACCTGGTCAAAGAGCGCACCAAAAAAGACCCCATTGAAGCTTTTCAAGAAGCTCTCGACAATGTGGCTCCCATGGTAGAAGTTAAGTCCCGCCGTGTTGGCGGTGCCACTTACCAGGTACCCGTCGAAGTTCGCTCCTCCCGCCGCGCCGCTCTGGCCATGCGCTGGCTGGTGGATTACGCTCGCGGCCGTGGCGAAAAATCCATGCGTCAACGTCTTGCCGGTGAAATCATCGATGCCTTTCAGGGCAAAGGTGGCGCCGTCAAGAAGCGCGAAGATGTTCACCGCATGGCTGAAGCCAACAAAGCGTTCTCTCACTTCCGTTTCTAATACCGGCAGTCAAGAAAGCGTCACAAAAAGGTGGTCATATTGGCTGCCTTTTTGCGGTTTTAAGGCCGACAAAATTGTCTTCACCATCAAGAAACTACAGAGGTTAGGTAACCATCGTGGCGAGAAAAACTCCCATCAACCGCTACCGCAACATCGGTATTTGCGCCCACGTTGATGCCGGCAAAACCACGACCACCGAGCGGATTCTGTTCTATACCGGCATGTCCCACAAGCTTGGCGAGGTGCACGATGGCGCCGCCACCATGGACTGGATGGCGCAGGAGCAGGAGCGCGGTATCACCATTACCTCTGCGGCTACCACCTGCTTTTGGGCGGGGATGCAGCAGCAGTTTCCCCAGCATCGCATCAATATCATCGATACCCCTGGGCACGTCGACTTCACCATTGAAGTGGAGCGCTCCCTGCGGGTTCTCGATGGCGCCGTGGTGGTGCTTTGCGGCACGTCCGGTGTCCAGCCCCAAACCGAGACGGTGTGGCGGCAGGCCAACAAGTACCATGTGCCGAGGATGGTTTTTGTCAACAAAATGGATCGTGCTGGCGCTGATTTCATGCGTGTCATCGCGCAGTTGAAAGCCCGTCTGGGCGCGACGCCGGTGCCGTTGCAGATGACCATTGGTGCCGAAGAAAACTTCAAAGGTGTGGTCGACCTGATCAAAATGAAAGCCATTGTCTGGAATGAGGCTGATCAGGGCATGACCTTTGAGTATCAGAATATTCCTGAGGATCTCGTCGGCGCCTGCAAAAAAATGCGGGAAAATCTCGTGGAAGCTGCCGCTGAAGCCAATGAACAGTTGATGGACAAATACCTCGAAGGCGGCGAGCTGACAGAAGAAGAGGTCAAGGCCGGTATTCGCGCCAGAACCCTCGCCAATGAAATCGTCCCCGTACTGGGTGGCTCCGCTTTCAAAAACAAAGGTGTTCAGGCGGTTCTCGATGCCGTTATCGACTATCTGCCGTCCCCGACGGAAGTCAAAGCCATCGATGGTGAGCTGGCTAATGGCGAACACGCCACCAGGGTTGCAGATGACGAGGAGCCTTTTGCAGCGCTGGCATTTAAAATTGCCACTGACCCCTTTGTCGGCACTCTCACCTTTATGCGAGTTTATTCCGGCAAGCTCGAAAGCGGTACGGCGGTATTCAATTCCGTTAAAGGCAAGCGCGAGCGCATTGGCCGCATGGTGCAAATGCACGCCAACAACCGAGAAGAGATCAAAGAGGTGTTGGCGGGAGACATTGCCGCCGCCATCGGCCTCAAAGACACCACCACTGGCGACACCCTTTGCGATCAGGAACATCAGATTATTCTTGAGCGCATGGACTTTCCCGAGCCCGTCATTTCTGTGGCGGTGGAGCCAAGATCTGTCGCCGATCAGGAAAAAATGGGTATTGCCCTCGGCAAGCTTGCCCAGGAAGACCCTTCCTTCAAGGTTAAAACCGATGAGGAGACCGGTCAGACCATTATTTCCGGTATGGGCGAATTGCACCTGGATATTATTGTCGATCGTATGCGCAGGGAATTCAGTGTTGACGCCAATATCGGCAAACCCCAGGTCGCCTACCGGGAGCGCATCACCAAAACAACTGAGATCGAAGGCAAATTCATTCGCCAGTCCGGTGGCCGCGGCCAATACGGTCATGTCTGGATCAAATTTGAACCCGCAGACGACAATAATGCTGAGGGGTTGGAGTTCGTCAATGAAATTGTCGGCGGCGTGGTGCCCAAGGAATATATTCCGGCTATCGAAAAAGGCATTGCAGAGCAGATGAAAAATGGCGTTCTCGCTGGCTATCCCCTGCTCGGGCTCAAGGCCACGGTGTTTGACGGCTCATTCCACGATGTCGACTCCAACGAAATGGCCTTTAAAATCGCCGCCTCGATGGCCACCAAAAAACTGGCGGAAAAGGGTGGTGCTGTACTCCTTGAACCCATCATGAAGGTCGAAGTGGTGACCCCGGAAGAAAACATGGGGGATGTGGTCGGCGATCTCAACCGTCGCCGCGGCATGATTCTGGGGATGGATGAAAGCGTGTCTGGAAAAATTATTAACGCCGAAGTGCCGCTGTCAGAAATGTTTGGCTACGCCACCGATCTGCGTTCCGCTACCCAGGGGCGGGCAACCTTTACCATGGAATTCGCTCAGTACAATGAAGCACCCAATAATATCGCTCAGGAAATTATTGGCAAAAATTCCTGATCACCCAATTTAACCGTATAAAGAGGATCTGCCCATGGCAAAAGAAAAGTTTGAACGCAATAAGCCCCACGTCAATGTGGGCACCATTGGTCACGTCGACCACGGCAAAACCACCCTGACAGCGGCACTGACCCGTGTCTGCGCAGAGACCTGGGGCGGCACGGCGGTGGCGTTTGACGGTATCGACAAAGCGCCGGAAGAGCGCGAGCGCGGCATCACCATCTCCACCGCCCACGTGGAATACGACTCGCCAGCGCGCCACTACGCCCACGTGGACTGCCCAGGCCACGCCGACTACGTCAAAAACATGATCACCG
>JALOAH010000243.1 GCA_023228865.1 Porticoccaceae bacterium
CACTGAGCAGGAAAGGAGTAAAGAAATTCACCATGAACTCGTTTTGTAACATGGCCATGGTGGTTTCCGCCACCGGGGCGGCGTTGTAGATGGAGGCGCAGTTGACCAGCACCGAGAGACGCGGGAAGACTTCTGCAACCGCGTCGATCAGCCCCGAGGGATCCTGGCCGGAAAGAAAGTCCCAGGGGAAGATTTCACAGCGTACGCCAAGGCTGCGGACTTCCGTCGCGGCTGCTTCCGCGTTGGCACTCGAACTGTTGTAGTGGATGGCCACATCGTAGCCCTTGGCTGCAAGCGTTCTGGCGAAGTGCAGTCCCACACGGATGGCGCCGCCGGTTACCAGGGCGGCTGGTCGTTCACTCATGGATCACCTACTGGGTTAGTTTCGCGAATAGTGCTGGACTCCAAGGCCCTGCAATAGCTACCCACTATAGTAAATGGACCAAACCGACTCCAGTACAAGCCAGCGCTGAAATAACCAGACAGCTCTGGCACTGGCAGACTCCACCCGGTCATTGCTAGAATGCGCTCTCACATCAAAGACCAAAGATATGCCAATCGCGGTTGTCCCGCGCTCGTGGGTTTACAGGCAGTGACCAGGTACCGAGTAATTCACCTTGCCCGAGCCTCGGCATCTACTACAACATCGCGCATACATCAATCATCCAGAGGAGAATAGCGGATGTCCGGATTTGACAAAGTAGTCCACAGTTACGAGGAAGCCATGCAAGGCCTTGAGGATGACATGACTGTCATCGCTGGTGGCTTCGGCCTTTGCGGCATTCCCGAAAATCTGATTACCCAAATTAAGAAAATGGGAGTCAAAGGACTTACCGTGGTATCCAACAATTGCGGCATTGACGGTTTTGGCCTTGGGGTATTGCTAGAGAACAAGCAAATCAGCACCATGATCGCCTCCTATGTAGGTGAAAACAAGCTGTTCGAGCAGCAAATGATGGCCAACGAACTGGAGGTGATTCTCACTCCCCAGGGCACCTTGGCTGAGAAGATGCGTGCGGGCGGGGCTGGAATCCCCGCCTTTTACACAGCAACCGGCTATGGCACCCCCATTGGAGAAGGCAAGGAAGTCCGTGAGTTCAACGGTCGCAAGTACATACTAGAAGAATCCATTCAAGGCGATTTTGCCATCGTAAAGGCCTGGAAGGCAGACCGCTACGGCAACGCCATCTATCGCCATACCGCACAAAACTTCAACCCCATGGCAGCCACCGCTGGCCGCATCACCGTGATGGAAGTAGAGGAGATTGTCGAGCCCGGCGAACTGGACCCCGCTCAGATCCACACCCCTGGCATCTATGTAGACCGTCTGATCCAGGGTACTTTTGAAAAACGCATTGAAAAACGCACCGTGCGCCAAGCCTGAGGAGTTTATAGATATGACACTTTCCCGTGAACAAATGGCCATGCGCGTCGCCCGTGAGCTGAGAGATGGCTACTACGTCAACCTCGGCATAGGCATGCCCACCCTTGTGGCTAACTATATCCCTGACGGCATTGAAGTGATGTTCCAATCAGAGAACGGACTGCTGGGCATGGGAGCCTTCCCTACCGAGGAGACCATTGATGCCGACCTGATTAATGCCGGCAAGGAAACCGTCACGACTATTAACGGTGCTTCGATTTTTTCTTCTGCTGACTCGTTCGCTATGATCCGCGGTGGCCATGTGGACCTCACCGTACTCGGCGCTTTCGAGGTAGACGTGCAAGGTAATATTGCCTCATGGATGGTACCTGGCAAATTGATCAAAGGAATGGGTGGCGCCATGGACCTGGTGGCAGCAGCCCCTAATATTATTGTGATGATGAGCCACGCCGACAAGTACGGAAACTCCAAGCTTCTACCCCAGTGTACTTTGCCTCTAACTGGTGCTGGCTGTATTAAAAGAGTACTTACCGACTTAGCCTATTTGGAAATTGCAGACGGTGCATTTATCCTCAGGGAACGCGCACCCGGTATTACCGTAGATGAAATCGCCAGCAAAACTGCAGGTAAACTAATCGTGCCCGACCAAGTGCCAGAAATGCAATTCTGAGCTTCACAGCAGGCATTTTCTGCCTGACTACCTCTGCACCATGGCAGGGTGTGCTTGAAGAACTAAGCACACCCTGCTCCCAGTCTTAACAAGCGCCCCTCCCCACTCTCCTGCACAATAACTGCCCACTGCCTGGAAATCCCTCCCTGGCGGGTCTACTCTAGTGTTATCCAGAAACACACAGGCAAAAGCCAGACCCGTAGTAGTTGAAGGATTGTTTGCCTGTAAGTCTCTCTGTTACTCGCTACCAGACAGGAGTCGTCATGCAAGATCAGACAACCGATTACAGCTCGACGGATTCACAGGCCCCCACCTCCGGCGCCTATCGCTTTGTGGAAGAGCTACTGACCAGAGCCGATGTGAAGATCGGCGGCAGCAGACCCTGGGATCTCCAGTTTCATCACCGCGATATCCCCGAGCGGGTTCTCGCCCACGGTAGCCTCGGCCTCGGCGAGGCCTATATGGACGGTGCCTGGGATGCAAGACGGCTGGATGAGTTTTTCTACCGGGCCCTGCGCGCAGGCCTGGATCGCGAGCTGAAGCCCCTGCGCTTGATCTTCCACTCTTTGAAAGCACGGCTTTTCAACCAACAAAGCGTAAAACGTGCCTGGCAGGTGGGCGAACAGCATTACGACCTC
>JALOAH010000242.1 GCA_023228865.1 Porticoccaceae bacterium
AACGTACGTGCCCCGCGAACCGGTGACGATTCCCCAGGCGATGGTGCCCAGGTCAACGCTAAGGCTGAACCGTGTACGGGCCTGGCCGGCTAGCGGCCAACCCAGCAGCAGTGCCAGAACGGCAGGTGCCAGTATTCTCTTTGTAGTCTTTTTCATGGCTGACTCCTCTCTTTTTCAATCCTGTGAGTTCGACCATTTGACGTCTGCCTGAGCAGGTTTATTCACCGGGTTCTGCCGGTGGTGTCAGCAGCATCACAATTCGCTCCTGCACCGGCTCTATCTCGCTGAGACTCAAGCCCGGATCGGGGATCAGAAAAACCTCGCCGGTTTTGCGATACTCGTAAATCCGCAGTATGGTGCCGTCGTCCTGCTGCCTGACATCACGTTCGAGCAGTATTTTTTTGCGTTCGAGCATCACGGCCAGCACGTAAATCTCGGCTTCGTGTGCGATGGCCTCGCTGCCTTCCATCAGGCGGCGCAACAGGGATTCGATCGTCTGGCGTGGCGTGGGATCGGGCGGCGGCGGTTCGGGGGCACGGTAGGGACTCTGCCACTGACTCGCCACCAGTGCTGTCGAGATTTTCTCCCAGCAGGCGGCGCAGCGGTCAACCCGTTCGAGGACGGGCTCGATATCGCTGGCGGAGATGACAACATGCAGTGCGGAAAAGCACATTTCGCCGTCTGAAAAGTCCTTTTCGCAGCTCTGGCAGGTGTGTCCCCTTGCACGGATATTCCATTGGTTGGCCATGACAGTAATGTAGTTTCCTTTGCGGCCTTGCGCCGATACCATAAAGCTGCATGATAACAAATTCGGGTTCAATTCGACAATGCACAACCCAAAACTGCGAGAGATTTTTGCGAGTAGGGTGAAAACAGGGTAAAGAGGGACATGTTTGCAAAAAAGCGGTACTGAAATAAAGCTCCGAACAAAATCTTGGATTTTCCAGCGGAGTTCTGCACATCTTTTCAAGTGGGAATGGCTGATACGCCGATTTTGTGCCGTTTTGCGCCACTTATGGGTAAGCTCCGCCAGCACCATCCTGATGGTGGCAGAATTTCGGGGCTGTTTTTTTGATGCCGACGGACTGATGTTATCCAGTCGGCTGAATTCGACAGGGGAAAGCCTTGAATACCTTAAGAAGGGCCTTGATCCAGCCGCTATCCTTGGCAAAGCGTAGTGTTATCTTGCGGCTGAAGCGTGTCAGACGGGCAGAAACATTGAAAAAGTTAAAGCGCAGCCTTTTGATACGAGCTGTCTTCATCTCCGGATCGGGCAGTGCCGAGCGTAGTGCCGAAGCAATATTGTAGGCGATGGCGTTGAGTGTGAACCAAGCCGCATTGGCACCGAAAAACTTGCTGGGAAGTCGAGCTCCGGAGAGAGCATTTTTGAGCTCATCCTGGGTATGTTCGATTGTGCCGGCTTTCTCGCGATGCCATGCCAGAACCACGTCGCCCCGCTCTTCACGGTTTGTAACCACAGCAAAGTGCTTGCGATCGTTGCCGTCAGCAAAAAGTTCACCCTGCTTTTTGATCAGACGGATGCCGATGTAGCGCCGGGGTTTAGCGTCTTTTTTCTCCGGCTTGCGTGTGGGGGTATACTCGAGCTCTGTCCACTGATGCAGAACATCGTCACCCTCCTTCTGATTGGGGCTCATAATCCATGCCGACTCCGGCACAAGTCGTGCCACCTCGGCCAGTTGGTCACTCATGCGGGCACTGACGGTATACTTTATTTCAACCCCTTGCGGGCCTCTCTCACGACAGGGTTCGTCCAGCCAGTCGAGCAGTTCACAGTTATAGTAGGCACTGTCAGCACGGAAATAAAACTCCTCTATGCTTCCTGGAAGTTCCGAAAAAGCCTGCTCGACACAGGCCAAGGGATTGTGGTGGCCGGGAACATTGCCATCACGAAACTCGGTTGACAAAATGACATTGGCCTCTGCCCAGAGTGCCGTCAGGGGTTGATAACCTCTGGTGCCTTCATACGCCACAAAAGCCCCGGCCTTGTGACTTTCAATGATTGTGCCATCAGCATCAACCGTCGCTGAAAGAGGAGCCCCATACGGATGACGGCTGGCGGCCGAACGGGCACTGGTCCCGAGAACTTTCTGTAAAGCGCAAAGACCGGCCGAAGAATCAGGTACAGCAGATTTCAGATCAAGCTCCAGTGCCTTTTCATATGCAGCAGTGACCAGTGCCTGATCATGGAACTTCTCAAGCCAGTCACGAACACAACGGGTACTCGGAGTCTGGTATCCCAGAATCCGGGCGACCGTCTCATCACCACGCAACATGTCAAGGTCCTCCACACAATCGATGCCAAGCAAAAGCCCGGTTACAATCGACTCGACCATTTGCCCAGCCTGGTAACCCAGTGCTATCTTGCGAAAAAACTCAAGGTTGGCATCGCAGGAACCGGGTAGTTTCATGCCACGGAAAAGGCGACTCAAAACGGCCACACCGCCGAGGCTGGTAACTGATCCATCCATCGGTTCAGTGGAGATATCGTAGGGGATTTTGGCTTGCAAGGGAGTTGGTGGTCTCATGCCCTATTTATATCAATTGTTGGTTGATAAAATCAAGCACAAAATATCATAGCAAAATACCCATAAAATGACACTTTCTCAATTTCCCCACTTTTTCTCTCGCAGAATAGGGTTTTCTCATGATTGAGTTCAAGTCCCATTTGCTC
>JALOAH010000244.1 GCA_023228865.1 Porticoccaceae bacterium
CATAGTTTCGAGCTGCTCCTGGGTAAAAATCTTGCCTCTGTTGTAGTCTTTGCTGTCGTCCCACTCCAGGGGCTCGCACATATTGTCGTTCATACCCAGGTCGAGATCGGTAAGAATGATCACCGGCGTCTGCAATATATCAGCGAGCTCAAAACTTTCCGCACCCATTTCAAAACATTCTTTCGGCGTGGACGGAAACAGCAGCACATGCTTGGTGTCGCCGTGGGAGGCGTACGCAGCGGCAAAGAGATCCGATTGTTGCGTGCGGGTGGGCATGCCGGTGGAGGGGCCTGCGCGCTGGACGTCGACAAGGACTACGGGTACTTCGGCAAAATAGGCCAGCCCGAGAAATTCACTCATCAGGGAAACACCGGGTCCTGAGGTAGCCGTGAAGGCGCGGGCGCCGTTCCAGCTGGCGCCCACCGCCATACCGATGGCGGCCAGTTCGTCTTCCGCCTGGGCAATGGCAAATTTTTTGTCGCCGGAACCTGGGTCGATGCGCAGCCGTTTGGCGTACTTTTCAAAGGAATCGACAACGGATGTTGACGGCGTAATGGGATACCAGGCGGCAACCGTTGCACCGCCGTAGATACAGCCCAACGCCAGGGCATCGTTGCCATCCATCAGAATGCTGTTACCGGCCTTTGTGCTTCGTTTGAGGCGAATAGCCAGCGGACACTTGTAGTGCTCGGAAGCGTACTGATAGCCAAGCTCAAGGGCATGAATGTTGGAGGCGACGAGTTTTTCCTTGCCCTTGAACTGCTCGCCGATCAATTCCTTGAGTACAGAAAATTCCAGCGCCAACAGCGCTGACAACGAACCCACATAAATGACATTCTTAAACAATTGGCGCTGTTTGGGGTCACTGTATTCTCTACGGCAGATTTCGGTAAAAGGAATGCCAATATAGTTGATGTCATCGCGCTGATAACGCAGATCCAAGGGCTTGGTGCTGTCGTAAATAAAGTAACCGCCCGGCTCCAGACAATCGACATCCTGGCGATAGCTTTGCGGATTGGTGGCCACCATGATATCGACGCCACCGCGACGGCCGAGGTAACCTTTTTCACTTACCCGCACTTCGTACCAGGTTGGCAAGCCCTGAATATTTGACGGAAAAATATTCTTTGGCGACACCGGAATACCCATGCGAAATACCGCCTTGGCAAACAGGTTGTTGGCGCTGGCTGAACCCGTGCCATTGACATTGGCAAAGCGAATAACAAAATCGTTAACAGATTCTATACGTTGCATAGGGGTGCAGCCTTGGTAACTTCGTAAAGGAATTTCTGCATATCCCATGCAGAGGTTGGACAGCGCTCGGCGCAGAGACCGCAGTGAAGACAGACATTTTCGTCCTTGACCATCACCCGCCCGGTTTTGAGAGCACCGGAAACATAGAGATCCTGCTCCTTGTTCTTGGCTGGCACCTTCAGTTTGGCGCGCAGATTGGTCTCTTTGTCGTTATCAATAAAATTGATGCAGTCCGTTGGACAGATATCCATACAGGCATCACATTCGATACAGCGGGCATCGGAAAATACCGTTTGCACATCGCAGTTGAGGCAACGCTCCGCTTCACGGAAGGCCGTGGCAATATCGAAGCCCAACTCAACTTCCATTTTGCGGTCTTTAAGGCTGGTTTCCTTGTCGGCCATGGGCACTTTGTAGCGGTCGTCATCATCGACCTGGCTATCGTAACTCCATTCGTGAATACCCATTTTCTGGCTGATCAGATTGGTGCCGGGCGCGGGTCTTGTGGTGGTTTTCTTGCCGCGGCAAAACAGATCGATGGAAATCGCAGCCTGGTGACCGTGAGCCACCGCAGTAATGATATTTGACGGCCCAAAGGCCGCGTCGCCGCCAAAAAAAACCTTCGGATTGGACGACTGAAAGGTATCTTTGTCCAGTACGGGCATACCCCATTTGTCAAAGACGATGCCGATATCGCGCTCAATCCAGGGAAAGGCGTTTTCCTGGCCGATGGCCATCAACACCTCATCGCAGGGGTAAAAAACGGGGTCTTCACCCGTCGGCACCAGGGAGCGGCGACCATTGCTGTCGTAAACGGCTTTGACTTTTTCAAAACGCATTCCCGTCAACTTGCCATCTTCGACCACAAACTCCTTGGGCACATGGTTGTCGATAATGGGAATATCTTCGTGAATGGCATCCTCTTTTTCCCAGGGGGAAGCTTTCATGTCCTCGAAGGGGCTGCGCACGATGACCTTGACATCCTCACCGCCGAGACGGCGGGCAGTGCGGCAGCAGTCCATGGCCGTGTTGCCGCCACCGAGAACAATCACGCGCTTGCCGATTTTGCTGGTGTGTTCAAAGGCGACGCTGCCAAGCCAGTCGATACCGATGTGAATGCTGGCATCGGCTTCCTGGCGTCCGGGCAGGTTTTTCAGGTCGCGGCCACGGGGAGCACCGGAACCGACAAAAACAGCGTCGTAACCGCGCTCGGTCAGCTGCCGCAGGCTTTCAATGTACGTGTTGAAATGGGCGACGGGACCCATGTTGAGGATATAGCCCACTTCCTGATCGAGAACCTGTTCCGGCAACCGGAAGGAAGGAATCTGGCTGCGCATAAAACCGCCGCCGGACTTCTGGGCGTCATAAATATGAATTTCATACCCAAGAGGTGCCAGATCTCTGGCCACTGTCAGTGAGGCGGGTCCAGCGCCGAC
>JALOAH010000245.1 GCA_023228865.1 Porticoccaceae bacterium
CGAGCACGCCCAGCACGGCCTAGGTCACCGCCTCATATCCACGCATGCAGACCCGGATAGCTGCGAGTTGGACGGATGCGAGGAAGTTGTCGTCGGTCTTGTCGTATCGGGTGGCGACTGCTCGGAAGTGCTTGAGCTTGTTGAAGAGCCTCTCGACGAGGTTGCGCTTTCGATAGAGCATCCGGTCGAAAGCCGGTATCCGCTTGCGGTTGGGCATCGGCTTGATGTTGGCCACCGCACCCCGTGCCGCCAGAGGTTGGCGCAGATAATCGGCGTCATAGCCGCGATCGGCCAGCAGCGCCTGGCCCGGCCCCACGCTGGCCAGCATGTCCACCGCCGACCGGCCGTCATGGGCCTGTCCGGCGGTCAGCTTCAGCATGATCGGCCGGCCCGCCGCATCCACCAGCGCATGAATTTTCGTGGTCAGCCCGCCGCGCGAGCGACCCATGGCCCGAGGGAAAACAAAACGATCCGGGGGATCGTTTTGCCCGAGGGCGGATCGCCCCCCTTTTTCGGGCCGTTGGCCCCATGCTGGTGCACCCGGATCGACCCTCGCCAGCGGTTCTCGGACCAGTGGCGAACCGCTGGCTCGATGTCGATCATCTGCACGTCGCCATCACAAGCCTCTGACACAGCGTGCAGAATGCGCGCCCAATGCCCTGCCTTGCGCCAGCGGTTGAAGCGGTTCACGCAGGTCGTATAGGGGCCGTAGCGCGCCGGAATATCCGCCCAGGGCGCCCCCGTGCGCGTTCGGCGTGGCCTCGAACCAATGGCGGCTCACGCCTCACGCCAGAAGATCCCGTTCAGCACCCGCCGGTCATCCACCCGAGCAACCCCGCGAACCTTCGTCGGCAGCAGTGGCTGGATCACAGACCACTCGAAATCCGTCAGATCAAAGCGTGCCATCACAAGCCCTCCGTTCAAGGAGAGCGAAACACGTCACAGCTCACCTGTGAATCCACTTTATGAGTAGGTGACCTAGGGGAAGAAGGTCAAATACACACTTGACAGAAATCTCACGAGATTATGATATCAGGTCCATGTTGTTGGTAGTGATATCGCAAGATAATGCATAAATCATGTCATGTAGGGCAGTCGCGTATTTCTCTTCCTGATGGGAGATCAGAGGCTATTCGCATTGCGCGGGTTATATGTATACTTTCCATGGTTTCCGTTCACTTCTGGCCCGGTGCAAGTCGCATCCTTGCTGTGGATGTATGGTTGCCTGTCCACGGTTTTTACCTATTAGCGATTGATTATATGGGGCGTGGTTCGGTACCTCTTCTTTCTACAATCTCCGGCGTGTTGCTGACGCTATCATTTTTTCGTAATGTTTCCCCGTCACATTTGCTCATGTCTAAGGCTAGAAGCCTGTTGATTCCTATGATTATATGGTCTGCCATCTTAATGGCTCTTTATGGGTTGTGGGGGTTGCTGAGTGGAAATCCTTCTAGGCTTCCTTCTGACTTTATGGATTGGACAAACTCCTTGATTGCATTGGGTGCTCCTCCCGCAAATGCGCCCCTTGGTTTTTTGCGAGACTTATTTATATCTTCAGTATTTTGAGCGCTCGCCCTTTATGCACATCGCTATTCCGGCACATTAGGGGTAGTAGCCTTGTTAACTTTTGTGTCAGGAGAGGTTCTAACAGGGGGGATCACCCTCCTGCGCCCGCAGATTTTTGCATTCTTTACTTTGGGAATATTAATTACTTTGAGTGGAAATATCGGGTTCGTACCTTCCTGGTTCTTAGTTATATTTTTTGTTGGAACAATGATCGCATTACGTCAGTGGGTAGACCCAAATATTGCATCTAGCTTTTCGGTGGAAGTTACATCCTACCTGTCTCGTGCCGCAATTTCATTACTTATTTGGCGCATGGCAGTTGACATTTGGGAAAAATCTGGCACCTTAATGCGTATGGCCATATATATAGAAGCTCATATATTTACAATATTTTGTAGCCACATGATTGCTGTTTCTTTTTTTGGTTTGGTGGCATCTGCAGCCGGGATAAATGAAACATCAAATATTTACCCTGTTTTGTTTATTTCCCAACTTCCCTTTATTGTAATTTTTGGCATTTGCGTATCACTGATTGGTCAAAAATACCTCCCCAATACCTTTGCGGTAATTTTGGGCAAGAAAGGGATTTGGTAGTATTGCTAGAGCGTCTCAGCATTTCTTTGAATCGAAGTGGGATTCCCATCTTGTGCATGATGTGTTTCAGAATCCCTACTGGTGAAGGAGGCCAGCATGGATGACGAAACCCTATTCAGACGACCTTCGGGAACGTGTTGTTACAGCGATACAATCCGGTGGGCATTGTTGCAGCACTCAGCTGTGAGGCGGGATATGCCCTTTTCCTTTGAGTTCATGCTACGCGTTCGATCTCGGCGGTGCCGGGTGCGTTAAAGCGGTTGATGAGCGCGACGCGGATGTGGATTTCGGCGGTCCGGCGGCGCGGGTCTCGTGATGCGATGCCTTCGCCGAAGGCTTTGAGGCCCCGCATCCTTGCCTCGATCCGACTTCGGGCATGATGGCCGGACCAGCGTTTCCAGAGAATTCTGCCGAGGCGTTGGGTGGCCCTCAGGGTTTCATTGCGCGCCCTGGCGGCGGGGCAGTCCTCCCGCCATCCGCGTCCGTTCCCGCGGATCGGGATGATGGTGGTGCCACC
>JALOAH010000246.1 GCA_023228865.1 Porticoccaceae bacterium
GGGTTTTCTCGTGAACCTTTCTCGTCTTCCATCGAACGGCCCCGTCCTATCCGTTGTCATTCCGGTCTTCAATGAGAAGCCCGTTCTTCCCCGCTTGTACGAGCGACTGCATAAGGCCCTCGACTCACTGGATTTCCAGTACGAGATCGTCTTTGTCGATGATGGCAGTACTGACGACAGCCATAGGTACCTTGCCGGGTTGGCCTACACCTATCCGTGGGTTCGTTTGGTAAAGCTCAGTCGGAATTTTGGCAAGGAGGCCGCGACAACAGCCGGCCTGGACCATGCGCTAGGGCACGCCGTGATCATCATGGACGCCGACCTTCAGGATCCACCTGAACTCATTCCGCTCATGGTTGAGGCTTGGCGCAGCGGGATGGATATCGTCCTGATGCGGCGTCGTTCCAGGAATGGGGAAGGTGCCCTGAAACGCTTCTGTGCCTACATGTTCTATCGACTGCTATGTCGATTGAGCGACGTGACCATTCCCAAGGATGTTGGCGATTTCAGGCTGATGAGTCGTCGCGCCATTGATGCCCTGGGGCGCCTGCGCGAAAGAAATCGCTACATGAAAGGACTATTCGCCTGGATTGGCTTGCCGACGAAGGTCATATCGTTCGACCGAGAACCCCGCGCCGCCGGCGATAGCAAATGGAACTTCATTGGACTCATGCGTCTGGCAATGGAGGGGCTGACGTCTTTTTCAGTGTCTCCACTTCGCTGCGTGACCTTTCTGGGCCTGCTGACCGCTTTGGGTAGCGCCATGTACGGTGCTCTGATCGTAGCCAAAACGTTGGTTCTCGGGTCGGACGTGTCCGGGTATCCCTCGCTCATGGTGGTGATGACGTTTATCGGTGGCATCCAGCTGCTTTCGATCGGCTTGGTTGGCGAGTACGTAGGGCGCATCTATCTGGAATCCAAACAGCGTCCCATTTATTTGGTCGAGGAGGTCTGTGAGTTACCACGGGAAGAAGTCAGGCTGGCGAGGAGCGAGGAACGATGATCCGTTCATGGTGCGCCCGCCCTTATATATGGCTGTTCCTCCTGCTGTTGCCGCAAATTTTCGGCATGATTTTGATTCCGTTCTCCGGAACGTCTGAGCCACGCTATGCTGAAATTGCTCGCCTAATGGCAGAAGGTGGTGACTGGATAACGCCCTGGTTCGAACCTGGTGTGCCCTTCTGGGGAAAGCCACCATTCTCCTTCTGGGTGCAAGCTCTTTCAATTCGTCTCTTTGGTCTGAATGAGTGGGCTGTGCGCCTCCCTTCCTGGTTGGGCTTTCTCGCCATTCTGGCTGCCATCCATGCACTGGCTCGTCAGTATTCCGGGCTGCGAACGGCGCGCTGGGCGGTGGTTGTCTATGCGTCCTGCGCTTTGCCGTACATCGCCGGTGTTGCTGTTCTGACAGATCCCTTTCTGACCTTGGGCACCACACTGTGCATGGCCGGTCTCGTGCTGGGACAGTGGTATTGGCGAGCCTTGGGATTTGCAGGCTTGGCAATCGGCCTTCTCTCCAAGGGGCCATTGGCCGGCGTGCTTGTGGCGGGATCAGTCGCTACAGGCTGGCTTATTTGCCGGCAAACCCAGTGGCCTCGCATGTCCGGGCGTGTCTGGATCTTGGGGGTAGCCGTTGTTATAGCGCTGGTCCTCCCTTGGTACGTCTTGGCTGAGCAGAAAACGCCAGGCTTCCTGAACTATTTTCTGCTCGGCGAGCACGTCCTGCGTTACCTCGATCCAGGCTGGCAGGGGGACCTCTACGGTACGGCCCACGTCGAGCCTTATGGCAGTATCTGGGTATTCTGGCTCATGGCAACCTTTCCATGGGGAATCCTGGCCCTCGCAGCGCTGTTATATGCAGCAGGCCACAGTGGCGCTCGCCAGTCACTGAGAAGAGTCCTGTCTGAGCCTGTAACGGCGTACCTGCTGGGATGGTCGGTTTTCTCGTTATTACTCTTTACGTTTGCCCGCAATCTGCTTTGGACCTATGCGCTGCCCGCCATCCCTGCATTTTCGATCCTGATGGGAAGGGCATTGTCTGCCTGGCAAGCGGCCCCCCGTAAGCCGGATTCAGGGCCTCCTCGATATGTGACTGCAACACTCGCTTCGCTGGTGCCAACCGTGACGCTGGTTGCGTCGCTGACAGCCGTGCTGCAGCCGAATCTGATCAATACCGAAAGAGAATTAGTGCGATACGTGCAGGATGCGTCCGGCGCGAATGCCAATTTTTGGTACATCGATAGCAGGCCGTTTTCCGCACGCTACTACTCAAGGGGGATGGCAGAGCTGGTGTCCATCGAGCAAGTGAGTGCTCGACTGAGGCACATGAACGGCGATGTCTATATGGCAGTTACCAAAAGACAATTCGATCAAATACAGCACCGACTACCGTCTTCCAGCCAGAGGGCGAACATAGAGAGCAAGAAATATGTCCTTGTCAGAATTCCCGGAGGCAGTGGAAAAATGCGATCGAGGGAGAAGTCATGACTGAAAAACTACAGATCGACCTTCCGGTTCTACTACCGGATATTGCGCACGATGCCGACGCCTGTGTACAGCGTCTTCTCGTTGAGTTGCGAGCACAACAGGGGGTGGAAAACGTTCATATCCGCAGCGGCACCAACAATCAGACGCATGAGGTATGCATTC
>JALOAH010000083.1 GCA_023228865.1 Porticoccaceae bacterium
GTTCCGAAGGCTGAAAGGCTTTCGCAGAATTTTCTCTCGTTTCGATAAATTGGACGTCGTATTCACTTTCTTCATTCATTTTGCATTAATCGTCGATACTTTATTTAGTGTGAACAGGCCCTAGTATCTATTATGAGGTCGAAGACCTCATTAACGTACTGTTAGCTCTACGAAGCAGTCAATCAACCAAAGGAAATTTAATGCCTATTGAAAATGAGTTAAGAGCACTGGCAAAAGCGTACTCAGATCAACTGAGTAAGCAGATCGATGCGCGCGTAGCCGAAATGGAGGAAGATGATCAGTCTCATTTCCTGATCTATCGTGTTCTAGGTGTCACGACCAAAGAAGGAAAAATGATCGATATTTATCAAAATAAGGGGCGATTTCTGTACAAGTATGCAGGTTCCTTTCTGGAGGAAGCCACTAAGCTATGTTTTAAACATAAATTTCCTGATTCTGGAACAGTGAAAATTCCTAATACCATAGGACAGCGACCAAAAACATTCGAGATTGATTGTCTTGTTGATCCGGATGCGATCGAGATCAAATGGCGAGATGCAACAACCGATGGCGATCATATTAACAAAGAGCATACTCGCATAAAGGTGATTTCGGCAGCAGGATTTAAGCCTATAAGAGTAATGTTCTACTATCCAAATCGAACCCAGGCAAAACGAATACAAGATACACTGGAAACGTTATATAAAGGCATTGGCGGAGAGTACCATTGGGGAGATAATGCTTGGGACTATGTGAAAAACAGAACAGGGTTTGATTTAAAAGCCTTGCTTGAAAGAATTGCAGAAGAAAATGCGCACGAAGATGAGTGACTTTGTTAATAAAATACATTTGGGTGATTGCCTTGATATTTTGAGGTCAATAGAGAAGCGCTCTATTGACCTCATTTACCTTGACCCGCCTTTTTTTACTGAAAAAAAACACAGACTAAAAACCAGAGATCGAAGCAAGGAGTTTAGCTTTGATGATATTTGGGGTTCCGATCTTGCATATGGTGAATTCCTATTTGAGCGGATATCGCTCATGAGGGAAGTATTGAAAGACACTGGGTCTATCTTTGTTCACTGCGATAAAAGTGGCGAACACATTGTGCGCGCCATCTTAGATAACGTATTTGGCTCGGAGAACTTTCAGTCTGAAATTATCTGGAGTTACAAAAGATGGTCTAACTCCAAGAAGGGGCTTCTGCCAAGCCACCAAAACATATATTTTTATTCAAAAACTGATAATTTCAAATTTAACATGATGTTTACTGCGTATTCTGAAACAACAAATATAGATCAGATACTTCAGAGTAGAACTAGAGATGAGCACAATAAGTCTGTCTATGACATGCATGAAGATGGTCAGTTTAAGCACGGCAAAGAGAAAGTTGGCGTTCCGCTGAGTGATGTTTGGGAGATTCCATATTTAAACCCGAAAGCCAAAGAACGTGTCGGGTATCCGACACAAAAGCCTTTACTGTTGCTGGATAGAATAATTGAGCTAGTAACGGATAAAGATGATTTGATTTTAGACCCCTTTTGTGGCAGTGGTACTACCTGCGTAGCAGCTAAACTAGCTGATCGAAAGTACATAGGGATTGATAAATCTCAAGATGCTGTTGCGCTGTCGAATAGTAGGATTTTGAACCCCGTAAAAACTGAGTCAAATCTATTAAAGAATGGCAGGGATTCATACGTTAATTCAGACAAAGAAGCACTAGGTCTGCTGCTAGGAGTTCCTTTTAATCCAGTCCAAAGAAATAAAGGTATTGATGCAATTCTCGTGGAGCAATTTGAAGGCTCGCCTGTTCTTGTTAGAGTTCAAAAGAAAAATGAAACATTAGCTGAGGCTGCTTCGCACTTATTAAAAGCAAAAAAGACAAAGCAGTCTAAGAAGGTAATTCTTATTCAAACCCAAGAAAATGATCTATTCGATGCGCTTGAAGAACAAGATGGGATGATTGTGATCAGTTCACCATCCATTCTTATAGCAAGATCGATCAAGAATGAGCTAACAAAAAGCTGCACCGGACAATCTAAAGATGCGCCGCTTCGCTCTGCATCTTTAGATCGCCGGTGAGCTTGGCGTTAGAACTCACAAAAGGACACATCTATGCGACCCTTGGCCTTAACAATCTGCATAGTGCTTGCAATCCTTGCTGGATGCACTACCAGGTCGATTTCCGACTCTGGATACCCACAAGGTGGCTATTATGACTCACGCCCATCAAATCCGATGTATCAGGGGGAATTGAGTGAATTCGACGTTATCGGAGTTGACGCTGGCTCCACACCATCAGAGGAGGAAATCGAAGCCGCGCTTTCCAATTCTCCAAGTCGTATTTCGCTTCGTAAGGGCGATTCGATCATGCTCATTCAATCTGGAGCAATGATCCCGGACGTGGGGATGATTGAGAACTTAGAGAAGGCTTTTTCCGTATCCGTATTCACAGGTGTTCCAGAGAGAAGCAAAGAATCAAATGCAAGTTACTCTCGATCGCTCCGGCTTGCCGCAGCAAAAGCAGGCATTGGTACCATCATTGTATATTGGGGTATTCTGGAGTCTGGAATTGAGAACCTTGGCACCAAGACTGTCTCGTGGGTTCCGATTGTCGGATCAGTTCTCCCCGACGAAGCCCAAACGATGCGTATCCGCCTAAAAGTAGGCGTTGTTGATGTCAAGACAGGTCATTGGGAGATGTTTACACCCCGATCATTGGATGATCGCTCCTACAGCGCACGGATCGTCCGTGAACAATCCGACCAGACTCAAGTGCAAGCACTGAAGGAAGCCGCATACACCCTTGCAGCCGAAGGAGTGCTTGCCAGGTATGTCCGGTGAATTCTAACAAGCAAAGGCAGCGGATAAACCGCTGCTTTGGACGTTAGAGGGCTTTTTGTGCGACACCTAATCTTGAGCTTATTTTTCCTGCCAACCCTTTTATATGCTAAGAATTTCGATGTACCTGTAGGTGAATTTGAAAGGAAATCATTTCAAATTCAGACGATTCAATATCCAATCCAAATTTCCTGCAAGTACTCCTTTAATGAACTCCGCTTTAACGAGGATTGGGGGCCATCTCTTATCCTTACATTACGGCATCAAGACGAATCTAAGCCTTTTGTACAATTTTCCACTCAGGTGACCTCGTCTGATAACCGATACGTATTTTCTTACCGCCAAGGATTTGGTGATAATGAGAAACCTTGGGAAGTACGTTATCTAGCAGCCCCCTTTAAAAATGCAGAGCTCATGACAGCAGTAATTGTCTATGAAAATGGCGTGGTTGATTTTTCCTCTTCGGTCGGTAACGAAGTATTTGGTAATGGGAGAATTATTACTTCCTTGAAATCAATTGAGCTTGCAACTTTAAGCATATCGTCAAGTACAGGAGAGTATGCCTGTGAATCCCTCTAACAAGTAAAGGCAGCGGATAAACCGCTGCTTTGGGCGTTATGGGGTGACCCGATCATGCCAGTAGCCAGGTTTTCTGGAGTGATGGGCAAAAGCGACAACAGTTATTACTTGGCTATTTGCCATGGTCACAAGGGAGAAAGGGAATCGTTGCAGAATCAGTCTTTTGGCTCCGAGCCTGGCAGCTTCGCCGATCACTGGCACGAGCGGTGGATTTGGTTCTTCGAGCCTGGTTGTCGCTTGCTCAAACGTATCGATCAACTGCTCTCCAAGTCCTGGAACTTCCTGTTCGTACCAAGCAGCAGCTTCGATCAGTTCTTCGGTAGCTTCCGTGCTAACCTTTACCTTCAAAATCAGCTCCTTATCCGGGCTCTGGCGCGTACAATGGCTTCATTTGCGTCTAAAAGTTCAGTCTTGCCTGATTCAATGTCATTGATTCTACGGCAAATCTCGGCGTCCCAGGCCTCTGCCACACTCATATCGGCGGGACCATCCAAACTTGCTACCAGATCACGTGCAAGTTTGGCTCGATCCCGCTCAGGCAGGCTCATCGCAGCGCTCGTGATACTTTCAAGTTGGTCTGTATTCATCGCATATACCAAAACGATAAAGTGGTAATGGTCAAATGATGCGGCAAAATACACCTCATAACAAGGCCAAGCACGGCGACAGCTTTTTCGTTGCGGCGTCGCCTCCACTACAAAGCTGCGCGTGTTTGCGACGTTAGGCGCTTATCCTATGAAAATCCGTGGTGTATGCAAGTGTGGTAATTGCGAAGTTGTGGCCGAGGGTCCAATTGAACTCAGTGAACTTGTGCCTCGCTTTTGTGATTGCGAGTATTGCCAGCGGCACACGTCTGCAGTGGTAAGCAATCCAAACATGGTGTTGTCAGTCGAATCCCAATCGTCTATATACACAGCCTTAAATGGCAGCGGCCAAGCTACCTTCTATCACTGTCTGGGCTGCAATCAATTGGTGGCCGTGGGCGCCACATTGGGTGGGGTATCATTGGGCGCCGTCAACGCATTCCTGTTTGGCGATCTCAGCCAATTTGCAGAGCCAGTCTCAATTCAGCCGTGGCGACTTTCGCCAACTGAAAAAGCAGCGCGCTGGTCAAAGGTATGGGGTAGTCTGAAAGTATGCTGCACATAACTAGGCGTTCAACGCGGACAGTTTGCAGCGGGGCATTCGCTTCGCAAATTTTACGCCCCACTGCACACCACTCCACCGGCAAGTCGGCTCCGTTCTGCCGGTTAACTTGGCGTTATCTGTAATCTCAAAATGCCGTCACGGCAGTAGCACATAAGGAATCGTCGAATGTTTAAGACTGGTGTGAAGAAAGAGGCATTGAAGGCGCTTGAAAAAGTGCAAGCTGATTACGCTGTTCTGTGCGAACGAGCGCAAGTCAAAGCAGAGGAGCTTTTCAAGCTGAGGCAGTCTACAAGCTTGGGGCTAATCCCAGAGGTGGAGGTGTACGTCAACAGTCTCGCCAATACCCCAAAGAGTTTGGGGTCAGAGTAAAAACACAGAATGAAGAGAATGAAGAGGCTAGATCTAGGTGTTGCTTTCTGGCTCGCGGTCAGCTTTCTTGTTGCCACGAGTGGGAGCGGCGTCTTTTGTCGATATCGTTTTGCTTTGGGTGTTTGTCGCGGCAACACTTGTTGCATTCTGGCGCGCCAAGCGTCTGGCCGCGGTGTTGCTTTTGCCCTACCTGCTGTGGGTCAGCTTTGCTTCTGTGCTCAACTACTCGATATGGCAGCTCAATCCACAGATTCTGGGTTAATGGCGCGTGCCCAAGCCCTGATACGGAGACGCCGGGATGACGATCTCCACTATACTGCCGACCAGTGCACAATGGATAGCCCGGCCGCGAGGACAGCTCGATGAACGATCAGAACTCCTGGAATGAACGCTATGCCGCCGGTGGCTATTTTTATGGTACCGAGGCCAACACCTTTCTCGCCGAGAATGCACATCTTCTGCAAGGGCCAGTGCTTTCTCTTTCCGAGGGCGAGGGCCGCAATGCGGTTTTCATGGCTTCGCTGGGTTTTCAGGTGCTGGGCGTGGACTATTCCGAGGCTGGCCTGGCAAAAGCCAGGGCGCTGGCCGAGTCTCGCGGTGTGACGATCGAGATCGAGGTGGCGGATCTTGCACTTTATCAGCCTCCGGAGCGCCATTTTGGTTGTGTCGTTTCCATTTTTGCGCACTTGCCGAGTTCGATTCGAAAAAGGTTGTATCCGCTTATCGAGAGGTCTCTCAAGCCGAATGGCGTCGTCATTCTGGAGGCGTATTCCGAGAACCAGTTGCCTAAGGGCACCGGCGGCCCCAAGGATATCGACATGCTCATGAGTGTCGAGAAGCTTCAGCGGGAGTTTCCCAACCTCGAGCCCCTTGTGATCAGGGAGATCGATCGTGAGGTTATCGAGGGCGACGGCCATACCGGCATGGCATCCGTGGTTCAGTTCATTGCCAGAAATAACGCGTAGTCGGTGGCCGTACTTAAAAAGGCGGTGCAATCAATCCCCCATCCATCCAGCGTTGAGACCCATAAGCAATGCGTCTTTGGTCGTTACATCCGCAATATCTCGACCCTCAGGGTTTGGTGGCGCTTTGGCGGGAGGCGCTGCTTGCCCAGGCGGTACTGCGCGGCGAAACCCGTGGCTACCGCAACCATCCGCAACTGGAGCGCTTCAAGGGTCACCCCGCTACCCTTTCCGCCATCTCGCTATACCTGAAGGCTGTCCACGACGAGGCAACGGTTCGTGGTTATACCTTTGACAAAAGCAAGATCAAGCCCTGGCGCAAGACGGTGAGCCTCAGCGTCACCTGCGGCCAGATGGCCTATGAGTGGCAGCATCTGATGGCAAAACTGCAGGCTCGCAACCCGACGTTGCATCAGGAATGGTTGGCGGTGAGCGCGCCGGAAACACACCCCATCTTTCGCCCCTGCCCTGGTGACATCGAGCCCTGGGAGCGCTATTGAGCCTCGGATTCGCGCTCGGCCTCTATTCTTTCTTTCCCTGAATCGCCGATAATAGCGGCCATGAATCCCCCCTACTCTTCTCCCTGGGCCGGGCGTGTTCTGGTTCTGGCGGGCATCCTGTTGTCTGCATTCAACCTGCGCACGGCCGTCACCTCGCTGACCCCATTGCTCGACGCCCTTGGCGCCACCTTCGGCTTCGGGCCGACCATTACTGGCGTCTTCGGCATGGTGCCCACTGCCGCGTTCGCATTGTTCGGTGTGGTCACCCCCTTCATCGCCCACCGCATCGGGCTGGAAAATACCGCACTGCTGTCGATGGTGTTGGCCGCAGCCGGTCTTCTGGCGCGCGCCTTCGCCGGCAGCACCGCACATCTGCTGATCTCCTCCGCCGTGGCGCTGGCCGGTATGGGAATTGGCAATGTGGTTCTGCCGCCGCTGGTAAAGCGCTATTTTCCGCTGCGCATCGGTCTCGTCAGCGTCGGTTACATCACCATTCTGCAGATCGGCACCGTGTTGCCGGCGCTGGTGGCCGTGCCCATGGCACAGGCCGCAGGCTGGCAGGTGGCGCTGGGTTCGTGGTCGCTGTTGGCGGTTGCGGCGGCGCTGACCTGGGTTGGGGTGTTGGTGCAGGAGCGGCGCCGCGATTCGGTGCTAGCGATGGTGCACGACCAGGCGGTGCGGCCCGGCGATGAAGCGCCGGAGCTGGTCGAACCCAGGAAGCACTTGCTGACCTGGCGCTCGCCACTGGCGTGGAGCATGACCTTCATGTTCGGCATGACGTCGCTGATCACCTACGCCATGTTCACCTGGCTGCCCGCCCTGATGGTGGAAGCGGGCGCAAGCCCCGCATTCGGTGGCGCCATGGTGGCGCTGTTCGCGGCGCCCGGCCTGCTCGGCGCATTGGTCATGCCAGTGGCCGCGGTGCGCATGCGCAACCCCTTCCCGCTGGTGGCTTGCTGCGTGCTGGCCTATGCCGTGGCATTTCCGGGCTTGCTGTTGGCGCCCATGGCGGCGCCCCTGCTGTGGGTGGGGCTCGTCGGGTTGGGAGCCACGACCTTTCCGCTGTCGCTGACATTGATCAATCTGCGCACCCGCACCGCTGATGGCTCTTCTGCCCTGTCGGGTTTCATGCAGGGGCTGGGCTACACCCTGAGCTGCGCCGGCCCCCTGTTGTTTGGTGTGCTGCACGAGGTCAGCCACGGCTGGGGGCTGCCCTTTGCTTTCCTCTCAGTGTGCGTGGTGCTGATGGCGCTGGGCGCGTGGCGGGCGTGCCGTCCCCAGATGCTGGAGGATGATCTGCGGGTTTTCGGTCGCGGCAAGGGCTGATATGTTGGCGGCGAGCGTCGCCCTATAAGCTTTCGCAACGGGAATATCTGGACTCGGCAACATGGGCTCGGCAAAAGTGGCGCAACTGCCCTTTTGCGTTTACGCTCTTGATGGACAAGATCACAACAACGAGAAGTCCATGAAACCCATCACCCGCTGGATTGCGGCTACCGCGCTTTCCCTCACCTTCGCAACGGCCCAGGCTGAATATCAGGAAGATGTGGCCGTCTATGTCAACGCCTCTGTGTGGAGCGGTGAACACGACCGCTTGCTGGAAAATACCGCGCTTGTGGTGCGCGACGGCGTGGTCGCCAAGGTCGTTGCCATGTCGGAGCTTGATATCCCCGAGGGCGCACGCACCCAGGATCTCGGCGGCCGTTACGTGGTGCCTGGCCTGATCAATGCCCACGGCCATGTGGGGGTTGCGCGCGGCCTGGCAACCGGGCCTGCCGCGCATTCGGCAGAGAACGTCGAAGACCAGTTGCGGCTTTACGCCCATTACGGCATCACTACCGTGGTCAGCCTGGGCGACGAGCCGCAGCAGGCTTTCGCGGTGAGGAACGAGCAACAGCCCGCCGCCGATGGCCAGGCGCGCCTGTGGATGAGCGGCCCGGTCATCGATGCCGACAGCCCCGCGGCGGCGCGTGAAAGCGTCGCGCAGCATCTGGCCGCGAACCCCGACTGGATCAAGATTCGCGTCAACGACTATCTCGGTCGCGGCGAGAAGATGCGCCCCGAGGTGTACCGCGCCGTTATCGATGCCGCCCACGATGGCGGTGTGCCGGTGGCCGTGCATATCGTGGCGCTGGACGACACCCTGGATCTTCTGAAAAGCGGTGCCGATCTGGTGGCCCACAGCGTGCGCGACAAGCCCGTCAGCCAGGAAATGATCGACCTGATGCGCAGCGAGGGCA
Organism: Porticoccaceae bacterium; assembly: GCA_023228865.1. Next base: position 8,641 of record JALOAH010000083.1, read on the forward strand.
TTTGCATCACCCCCACCCTGACCCGCGAGATATCCGTATTCGTTTACGCGCAACGGCCAGATTTCTTCGACGACCCGTTCTTTCTCGAAACCGCCGATACAGCCGTGCTGGAAGAGCTGCAACAGCCAGAGGTGCAGCAGGGTTACACCGGTCGCGAGGCCGACTTTTACCGCCAGGCGCTGCCGCTGGCCAAGGCCAACATGATGGCGTTGCACAACGGCGGAGTGCGCATCGCCATGGGCACCGACAGCGGTCCGCCCGCGCGGTTTCAGGGGTATTTCGAGCACCTGGAAATGGAAATGATGCAGGAGGCTGGTATGACACCGCTGGAAGTGCTCGTTTCCGCCACCCGCAACGCCGCTGCCTGCATGAGCCTGGATGGCAAGGTGGGCACTCTCGCGCCCGGCAAGGCGGCCGACTTCCTGGTGTTGAGCAAGAATCCTCTGGAGGACGTTCGCAATCTGCGCGCCATCGAGGATGTTTACATCGGCGGCATTCGGGTTGAGCGGACAGCCACGCACTGATATCGCCTATAGGCCAACTGCTACCCGGCGGCCATGAACGGTGCTGTGTTGCTATAATCCGCTCACCATGCGGCGCATGGCAGTCAGACGGCACATTGCCAGCAGCGGGGACGACCCCGGTGTTTTTTCCCATTGGCGGGGACGGCCCTGCAACACGAGGAGTCGTTCCATGAACTGGTTCTTGCTGGTTATCGCGGGTCTTTTCGAGGTGGTGTGGGCCGTTGGCCTGAAATACACCGAAGGTTTCACGCGCCTTGCACCTTCCATCTTCACCCTGAGCGCCATGGGCATCAGTTTTTATCTTCTCAGCCTGGCGTTGCGCAGCTTGCCCCTGGGTACCGCATACGCCATCTGGGTTGGCATCGGCGCGCTGGGTACCGCCATTGCCGGCATCATTCTGTTTCAGGAACTGGTCAGCCCGCTGAAGCTGGTCAGCCTGCTGCTGGTGGTGGCGGGAATCATCGGCCTCAAGCTGAGCGCACCCTGAGCGCGGCCTATCTGTCAGGCGGAGCGCACACCGCGTTCCGCCGCCCAGGCGCGCAAGGCATCGAGCTTTTCCGCCATCACCGCCGACAGCGGCGCGGTCGCTGCCAGCTCGGCGAGGATGCGCTCGTCATCCACCGGCTCCGCGCCCACCGAGGCGCTGTATAGCGCCGACACCACGACCTGCTCGATCTCCGCGCCGCTGAAACCTTCGCTGGCGATCGCCAGTTCGTCGAGGTCGAAGCGCTGGGGATCCAGCTCGCGTCGTGCCAGGTGGATGGAAAAGATCGCTTTGCGGGTGTTCCGATCCGGCAGGTCGACGAAAAATATTTCATCGAAGCGCCCTTTGCGCAGCAGTTCCGGCGGCAGCCGCGCGATGTCGTTGGCGGTGGCCACCATGAAGACCCGACTCTTGCGCTCCTGCATCCAGGTGAGCAGCGAAGCCAATACCCGCTGCGACAGCCCGCCGTCGCCATCGCCGCTGCTCAGCCCCTTTTCGATTTCGTCCACCCAGAGCACGCACGGCGCCATCTGATCGGCGAGCTGCAGGGCGTCGCGGAGATTGCGCTCGGTCTCGCCATGATATTTGTTGTATAGCGCGCCCATGTCCAGACGCAGCATGGGCAGATTCCACATACCCGCCACGGCTTTGGCGGCCAGGCTCTTGCCGCCGCCTTGCACCCCCAGCAACAACAGGCCCTTGGGGGCATCCAGGCCCTTGTTCGACACCGGCTCGTCGAACGCCTTGCGGCGCAGCGCGAGCCAGGCCTTGAGATTTTCCATGCCACCGAGGCCGGTGAAATCCTCGCTTTCGAAGCTGTAGGACAGCACGCTTTCCATGTCCATGAGGCGGAACTTGGCTTGATTGAGGTTGGGAATATCGCGCTCGGTGATCGCACCGTCGTCGTAAATGGCGGTGCGCGCCAGGCGCCGTACCTCGTCATGGCTCAAACCCTTGAGCGCCGCCGCCATCCTGATCAGGGTGTTGCTGTCGGCGCGCACTTTCTGCCCGCCGTTGCGCGCCGCCCACTTGCGCGCCTCGTCCTTCACCAGGGCAAGCACTTCGTTCTCATTCGGCAGCGACAACCGAAAGCGAGCGCTGAAACGGCTGAGCTCCGGTGGCAGGCGAATGGCGTGACTGACCAGCACCAGCGTGATGGCACCGTTTTCGTTCCTGATGGCGATATCCTTGAGCAGGCGCACCACTTTTGGCTGATCGGTGAGCCACGGGTGCAGATCACAGAGCATGTAGATTCCCGCCTGGCCGCGGTGCTTGATATGAGTGAGCATTTCCTGCGGATCGCAATACAGGCTTTCCTGTTCAAGCTGTAGTGCGAACGTGGCGGCTTGCAGGCCATCGGTGAGACTCCAGCGGTAGAGTTTTTTGTCCGCCTCTCGCGCCACTCTCAACAGCAGGTCCTGGGCACTTTTTTCGTCGTTGCTCTCCAGGGCGATGATGGGCAAGTGTGCGGCGATGATCACGGCCAGATCGTGGGCGTCCTGCATGGGGGCTCCGGGCGTTGTTGTGTTTGAGTGCGAAGCGTCGACAGCACGTCACTTCGCAGCGCTGCCAAGTTTAGCTACAATCCGGGCTCCGCACATAGCGCAACAGGCTTGGAGTGACGCCATGACCGAACGCCGCCTCACCGCTTTCGACCACCTGATCAGCAGCGCCGACCGCGCCCTGCGCACCCTGACCGCCGACAGCAATCGGGCCCAACGCCCGAGCCCAGGGCTGGGAACGGCGAACGCCTTCGCGCTGAGCGAGCCCGAACGAAATCACGCCGCCGGCCTGATGCGGGTGAATCACAGCGGCGAAGTGTGCGCCCAGGCGCTTTATCAGGGCCAGGCGCTGACCGCCAAGCTGCCCCAGGTTCGCGAGGAGATGGAGCAGGCCGCGGAAGAGGAAGTGGACCATCTGGCCTGGTGCGAAACCCGCCTCAAGGAGCTCGACAGCCAGCCGAGCGTTCTGAATCCCCTGTGGTACGCCATGTCCTTTGGTATCGGCGCTGGCGCCGGACTGGTGAGCGATCGCCTCAGCCTGGGCTTCGTCGCCGCCACCGAAGAACTGGTGTGCCAGCACCTGTCGGATCACCTGGAAAGCCTGCCACCCCAGGACGACAAGAGCCGTGCGATCGTCGAGCAGATGCTGGAAGATGAAGCCAAACACGCCGCCAGCGCCCTTGCCAGCGGCGGCATGGCGTTTCCCGCGCCCGTAAAAGGATTGATGCGCCTGATGTCGAAGGCGATGACCAAGACCAGCTATCGAATCTGAACTGCGGGGAGAAGTACCATCTCACCCCTCCCCACCAACAACTAGTTGAATACGCCTCTGTCCTCATCCTGAATGCGGCGCACCCTTTCCGTCACCGTGATGATGCGCTCCTTCAGCCAGCGGTGCATGGCCGATTGCAGGGTACGGCGATGCTGGAACAGCGACACGGGAATATACACGTCGTGGGCGAGATCCTCCGGATAGGGCTTGCGCACGATCTCGAACAAGCTCGCTTCCATCTTGAGGTCGTCGGCGGTGGCGAGCATCAGGCAGTCACTGGTCTGCAAGGCATAGAGCGCCGTCATCAGTTGATCGGTCACCAGCACCTTGGTGCGCCTGAGCCCCATCTCGGCGATGGTCTTGTCGAAACGGGTGTCGGACACCGGCGTGATCCGCTCGGACGCGAACAGCAGGTAGTACTGAACGAAGGGGTAGCGCAGCATTTTTTCCAGGGTGAGCGTCTCTCCGGCCAGTGGATGTCCCTTGCGCATCCATACAGCGGGAGAGAATCCCCCTACCGGGGTCACCACAAATTCATCCGGCAGCTTGGCATCGGTGGCCAGCACGAAGTCCAGATCGCCGTCGCGCAGGTGCTGCTGGTAGTTTTCCAGCTTGCTTGAAATCGCGAGCGTGAAGTGAGGCGCCTCGCCCGCCAGTTCCCAGGTGAGCATGGGCGCAAGCTGTACGGCAACGAATTCCGGCGTTGCAAAGTGGGCAACCCCGGTGTCTTCCTTCGGGTCGAAGACCTTGCCGGCAACCACATCCGCGATGTCCGCCAACAGCATTGGCAGGCGCGCCTTGAGTTCCAGCGCGCGCGTGGTAGGCACCAGTTCGCGGCCGCTGCGAATGAACAGCTCATCGTCGAACAACAGGCGCAGGCGCTGCAACGTCTTGCTCATCGCCGGTTGCGTGATGAACAGACGCTCCGCCGACTTGGTGACGTTGCGCTCTTCGAGAAGAACTTCCAACGCCACCAGTAAGTTGAGATCAATGCGGGAGAGGGTATTGATGGTCATTTCATAACCACAGATTATGCCAGCCATGATAATAATACATTTTTTTTATTTTTTGGCTGTACCTATAATGCCCAACATTGACATAGCCTCTGTGGCTATCAGTTTCTTACCCCCTGAAAAGTTTGTTGGAGCCCTTAGTGGCTCCTTTTTTTATGTCCTGGATTTGGTCCGGCGCCAAATCGATAACTTTTGTTTATTTGCCTGATAAAAATAATGCATTTCATTTATTGACGGTGCGAGACTAAGCTACGTCCATCAGTTACTGCTTTGGCGCCAACCATGATCCTGACGGTTCTTTGCTTTGCAACTTTGGCGATCACAAGCTTGATCGGCCTGTATCTGGTAGACGAGAGACGCACATCACCATTGATTGGTCGATACTGAAACGCTTTCTATCCCCCTGGAAAATTGTTGGGAGCCTTCGGGCTCCCTTTTTTCTGTCTGCCACAGACTCACTCTATCTCTTTGATTTCAAAGGAGTGACTCATTTCCACCCCGGCGTTGCCGAGCATGATGGATGCTGAACAATACTTCTCTGCCGACATGGAAACGGCGCGCTTCACGATATTTTCCTTGAGCCCTTTGCCGCTCACCACAAAGTGAATGTGGATTTTGGTGAAAACCGCCGGTACCGCGTCCGCGCGCTCGGCGTCGAGCACCGCCTCGCATTTTTCCACGGCCTGGCGGCTTTTCTTGAGGATATCCACTACATCAAAGCTGGAGCAGCCCCCCACCCCCAGCAACAGCATCTCCATCGGCCGCGGACCGAGATTGCGGCCCCCGTGATCGGGCGGCCCATCCATCACCACTGCGTGACCACTGCCAGACTCCGCCACGAACATGGCGCCATCGACCCACTTCACTGTCGCTTTCATAAAATCTTCACTTTTCCAAGAGTTACAGCATCCACATCAAGCCTCCGCGAGCACTTCACTTGCTTTTTATAGCTCCCTGCTGGTAACTTTGCCGAGCAATCTGGAATGCATAGAAACCGCCTATGATACAGGCTTCCCCGTTGCGGGCCAAAGAGGAGACATGCCCTTGGCGCTGGCACCATTGACACCACACATTGCCAATGTCGAGCACTTTCTCAGCCATTGTCATCGCCGCCGCTATTCTTCGAAAGCTACCATCATTCACGCCGGCGACAGTGGCGACACCCTGTATTACCTCATCAAGGGCTCGGTCAGTGTTCTCATCGAGGATGAAGACGGCCGCGAAATGATCGTTGCCTATCTCAATCCCGGAGATTTTTTCGGCGAAATGGGCCTTTTCGGCCATCGGGATCGCAGCGCCTGGATTCGCGCCAAGACCGAGTGCGAGGTTGGCGAACTCAGTTACGCCAAGTTTCTCGAGATCATCACCACCAACCCGGAAGTACTCTTCGCGCTCGCCAGGCAAATGGCCAACCGCCTGCGAGACACCACCCGCAAGGTCGGCGATCTTGCGTTTCTCGACGTCACCGGGCGTGTTGCACGCACCCTTCTCGAACTGTGCAACGAACCCGACGCCATGACCCACCCGGATGGCATGCAGATCAAGGTCACCCGCCAGGAAATCGGCAGGATCGTGGGCTGTTCCCGTGAAATGGTGGGACGGGTTCTAAAAACCCTGGAAGATCAAGGTCTTGTGGAAGTACACGGCAAGACCATGGTGGTTTTCGGGACCCGTTGAGGGCCCCGCTGCCACGCACCTCAAGCCGGGAAGAAAAGCCTCCCCAGTTCCGCACCTGGGTCCCTCGCGCGCATGAATGCCTCACCGACAAGGAACGCAGAGACCTGATGCGCCAGCATCGCCTCCACATCCGCCCGGGTATGGATGCCGCTCTCCGTTACCACCAGCCGATCCTCGGGAATCCTGTCCAGCAGCGAGTACGTGGTATCGAGGGTGGTATTGAACGTGTGCAGATCCCGGTTGTTGATGCCGATCAGCGGCGATGACAGCGCAAGCGCCAGCTCCAGTTCGCGGGCATCGTGTACCTCGAGTAGCACGTCCAGACCGATCTCCAGCGCCAGGTCGTGAAGTTCACGCAGCGTTTTTTCGTCAAGCGCCGCGGCGATCAACAAGATGCAATCGGCTCCCAGCACCCGCGCCTCATGGATCTGGTAAGGGTCCACGGTGAAGTCCTTGCGCAGTACCGGCAGCGAGCAGGCGTTGCGCGCTTCCATCAAATAGCGGTCGGCGCCCTGAAAGAAATCCACATCCGTCAGCACCGAGAGACAGGATGCCCCGCCGCGCTCATAACTGGCGGCGATCTGCGCCGGATCGAAATCCTCGCGAATCACGCCCTTGCTCGGCGAT
>JALOAH010000247.1 GCA_023228865.1 Porticoccaceae bacterium
TTCCTCCAGAGCTGAAGAAGTATCCGGCACTGGTTTCGGCGGAAGAGTCGTTGTTCCGCTCGCGCCGACAGGCTTTGCAGTCCTCGTTAAGGGGGCTGAATCAAACGCTTCAACTGACCATCAAGGAATTGGATATCACGCAGTCCTTGTTGAAAAGCGGAGCGGCCAGCAATGTGGAATTGATCCGCTTGCAACGGCAGCGCGCTGAGCTGGAGCTGAAGATTGCTGAGCTGCAATCCGAATACACCGTGCAAAGCAAAGAAGAGTTTGCGCGTGCGAACGCCGAGGTGCAGGCCTTGTCCGGGGCCATCAAGGGCAGGGCGGACTCCTTGCGGCGGCTTACGCTCCGCTCCCCGCTCAAGGGCATCGTCAAGGGGATTGATGTCACCACGATAGGCGGTGTGATTCCCCCAAATGGGCAGTTGATGCAAATCGTCCCGCTGGATGAGCAATTATTGATTGAAGCGCGGATCTCACCCCGAGACATTGCCTTTATTCATCCCGAGCAGGATGCCTTGGTAAAGATCACGGCCTACGACTACTCCATTTATGGAGGATTGGCGGGCAAAGTGGAACAGATATCGCCAGACACCATCCGCGATGAGGTCAAGCCAGAGGTTTTTTATTACCAGGTCTTTATTCGCACTGAAGAAAATGCATTGACGGGTAAAGATGGGCGTCGGCACCCTATAGTCCCGGGCATGGTTGCCACAGTAGATATCAAAGCGGGCAGCAGGACCATTTGGGACTACCTCGTCAAGCCTATTGGCGGCGTCAAGGAAGCGCTTCGCGAGCGCTAATCCGAGGGGGAAAGTGGCTCTTCTTGAGCGTTGCCCACTTTCCCTCCAAATTAATAAAAGTTGTTTTATCAACTTTATTGAAATTTCTCTTGAAGAATCCCTGGAATCAGCTCAAGTCTGAGTTTGGCCGCTCAGCGTTGATGCGGTCTTTTCTCTCTTCTCCTCGCAATCTCCTCAATGCGCGCCTGAGCAGAAATCCGGCTCATTGCGGGCCAGTATAGATTTGTTACTACTGCAGGGCTTTATTGTTAAAACTTTTGAGAGTTTCTCTGTGCTTTGCACGAACTTGGCCGTTGTTAACGATTTTTGTAAACGGTAGCATCCCGGTGAGTGAGAGTGAATGTCACACGGCACTGCATAAAAACAGAGGGTGGATTCTGTTCCTAAGCGGTACTTCTTTTGAAAATAAGACAGAGGCACACAAGATGAATAAAGGTTTCTTTTTCCGTTGCTTGACAACATTCATGTTGGCGGCGGGATTGCACAGCGTTTCCACCGCGCAGGGGATGGTGGCAAACGTTGGCTTTACTGATCTTGTGGCAGAGCCGCAGCAACTCCCCCAGATTGCGCTTGAAAATGTCAGGCATGATGTTGATAGAGCAAGTAAAATTCAACCTGGACAGACCAGGGAAGACGTCCTTCAGCTCCTGGGCCAGCCAGTGGCAAGAACCCGCTATGAGAACCGTGAAGCCTGGGAATACCAGCTTTCGCTTCCGTTGCAGGATAAACGTACTGCCATCGTGTGCCAGTTCATGGTGGTTTACAGCAATGCCACGCTCAATGTTGAGGGCGCTTACTGGCGCCGCAAACAATGCGCGGACGCGGTCAAGCCAGCGCCTGTGGCGACGCCGGAACCCGTCATCAACATTTCTTCTGATCTGCTGTTCGGCTTTGATCAATATCAACTCAGCGCGGCGGGCGTTAGGCAGCTGACGCAGATCGCCGGCAGCATTCTTCAATACAACCGCCCTGTTGCAATCACTGTGATTGGCTATACCGATCGCTTGGGTGCTGCGGCTTACAACCAGACCCTGTCTGAGCGCCGGGCGGAAACCGTTGCCAAGTTCCTGGTCGGCCGAGGCATTCCGCAGCAGACCGTCCGCCACGAGGGGCGCGGCCAGCGTGAGCAGATTGCGGCATGCCAGGGCGTTTCCCCGCTGGCCGCACTGAAAGATTGTCTGGCGCCCAACCGTCGAGTGGCGATTCAAGTACAGCCTGCCAACAGAAACTGACGGCAGCTTTTTAAATACGTTCTCTGCCTGGATCCAACCAGCGCGACCGCGGATGAGCCCGCCGTCAGGCGCGGAGACCAGGCGACATCACGCACAAAAAGGGGTGGGCAACAATGGCTATCGTTATCAGCAGCAAGGATGGTGTGGACGTTCGGGAGACAGCGCTGGGAAATATCAGCGTCGATGCGCCGAGCATTGTGAAAATGCAGATTGGGCCGGAGCAAGTGGCTGGTCTGGAGCGATCCGGCAGTGACTTGGTGGTGAGGCTGATCAATGGCGAAACCATCGTCATTGCCAACTTCTTCGTGCTGGATGAAGAAGGTTCGCGCAGCGAATTGATCCTTGAAGACAGTGATGGCGTGCAATGGTGGACGCAGTACAGCTCCTCAACGTCCGAGTTCAACTTCGTTGAAGTCGATTTGAATATGCCCGCCGCCGCCGTGGCGCCGGAAGCAGGGGGAATCCCCGCATGGGTGCTGGCTGGCTTGGCATTGCTCGGCGTCGGTGCGCTGATCGCCGCGCTGGACAATGATGATGACGATGGGGATGCTGACGCTGACGCGGATGCTGACGCTGA
>JALOAH010000084.1 GCA_023228865.1 Porticoccaceae bacterium
CAGATGGTTGATAAACAAATTGATGTGCGCATGGCAACCCTGTTTGGATATAACTTCAATACAAGGAAATAAGGGGATACTAAGATGACAAAACAACAGACCTGCACCTATTATTCAAGCCAACAAACAATCACAAGACCAAAGCTTCGCACGCTCACCGCCTATGGCACGCTGGCCTTATCTGCAGCAATCTCGGCAAACACTCTGGCGCAATCAAGCGGCGCACTCGAAGAAATTATCGTAACTGCAACCAAGCGCGCTGAAAATCTCCAGGATATTCCTGTAGCGGTCAGCGCAATGAGCGCAGACATGCTCACCAGTCAGGGCGTCTTTGAAACCACTGACCTCAATCGCTCCATGCCCAACCTCCAGGTGTCATCACCCTACGGCACATCACAGCCCAACTTCTCCATTCGTGGCGTCGGTGTCGGCACTGAGTTCAACGCCAACGCCGCATCCCCCATTGGTGTTTATGTGGATGAGGTCTACCAGACATTCCGCTCTTCCCACGGCCAGCAATTTTTCGACCTCGAGCGCCTCGAGGTGGTCAGGGGTCCCCAGGGCACGCTCTATGGCCGCAACACCACTGGCGGCGCCATCAACATCATCACCCGCCAACCCGAGCTTCAGGGAACTAACGGCTACGTCACTGCAGGCTACGGCAACTACGAGCGCACCAATTTCGAAGGCGCTGTCGAATTCACCCCCATCACCGATGTGCTGGGTATCCGCCTGGCGGGCACCTATGTGAACTCTGATTCCTATGTGGAAAACCTTTGGCCAACCGGCGGTCGCGACCCCGGCGGCCACGAAAACTACGGCTTTCGCGGCATTGTTCGCTACGTACCCAACGAAGCTGTCGATCTCTCCCTGAAAATTTATGCCACCCGCAGCGAGGGTGGCCTCGAGATACCCTTCTCCCAGGGACAGGACGGCTATAACGTCAACTTTTCCCAAAGCGCTGTCGGCGGCCTTTATCAGATACCAGGCCTCGACGCCCTGTTGCCTCCCATGATCTACAACCCCCAGGAACGCGGCCTGGATGATCTCGAAGTTGAAGCCGATAAAGGTGGCGATGCCATCAATGATGCCGAGGGCATCGTTTTAACGGGTAAATTCGACCTTTCCGACAGCGTCAATCTGACAACGATAACTGGCTATGACGAAGGCGAATACGCGCAGCTGCCCAACACTGACTGTGATGGCACCCCCTACGATTTCTGCTCCATTGGCTACCAGTCGAAGTTTCGCGCCTTTAACCAGGACGTGCGCATTAACTACGATGCCGACAGGTTCAACCTGATTGTCGGCGGCTACTACGGCTATGACTCTATTACTGCCCGCAACCGCCCCGACTTCTTCAACTTCCTCGAACCCATAGTCGCAGCCCTGGGCTTCCCCGATGATTACTTCGACCCCGGCGGCGCATTCGGCGGCTTTCCCAGCGGCATTCGCGGCACTCAAAACAACAAACAGGAACGGCGCTCGCTGGCTTTCTATACGGAAGGAAAATATGACGTCACCGACACAGTGGCCGTCACCCTCGGTCTGCGCTGGACCAAGGACAAATTTGCCTATCTGGACGGACTCACCACCTATTTTGACTACACCGGCGCACCGCGCATGTTCCCCGTCTCCAACTATGCTCCAGGTGGCGTTGAACAGGCGTATATCATCGGCCTCTCTCCAGGCCCACTGCCCGGCGGGCTCGAGCGTTATGGTGACTCCGAAGAAGTCAGCGGCCGCCTTATCGTCGATTGGAAACCAACCGACAACATGATGCTCTATGCCAGCTACAGCCGCGGTTACCGGGGCGGTACCTTTAACGGCCTCTCCTATACAACGGCATCCCAGGTTTACTTCGTAGAGCCGGAATTTGTTGACGCCTATGAAGCGGGCTTTAAAACCCGCTGGCTTGATGACCACCTCCAGCTGAATGGCGCCGTCTTCTATTACGACTACGAGCAACAACAGGGACAGGTGGTCGACCAAACCGCCACCGCCAACCTCATCAGCCTCGACGGGGAAATCAAAGGTCTCGAACTGGAAGCGAAATACATAGCCACCGACAGCCTGCGGATCAATGCGTCAGTGGGTGTTCTGGATTCAGAGTACGACGATACCGGCAACTGCCCTGAAACCCCAGTGCTGACCGGCTATCCTCCCCAGCAGGGATCTTGCCTGGCCTCAGGTGCGGGTAACATTAACGTCGGCGGCAATGAGTTTCCCTTTGCCGCAGAGCTTACCTTTAACACCTCGGTGGAGTGGGACGTCGCCGATACCAGCCTGGGCATGCTGACCTGGTACTTTGATGCCAACTACACCGGCGAATTTAACTACGATTCCTTCGGCAACTACGACTACGTCAATGGCTCAACCAACTCAAGAAACCTGGCTCCCGGCGTATTCCACGAAGGCGAAGGCGAGTACTGGATATCCAACTCGCGCCTGACCCTTGCCTCCCAGGATTACGATATCTCTCTGTGGATCAAAAATATCTCCGACAAAACCTACTACCCCTACGGGATCAACCTCGAAACTCTGTTTGGCAACAGCTACAGGGTAAGGGCTCAACCACGTACCTACGGGCTGGAAGTTAAATATCGCTTCTAAACCGCAGGCTTAAAACCTCAACCAGTCAAATGTTATTGACTGACTAAAGAGGGTTAACCCTCTGGCGACAAGGCACAATCGCCTGCAGCCAGAGGAGTTAACCCTTTTTTTACCTGTATTGGCGCAATTTCCCGACAATCGCCACAGCTCATTTTTTTCAGGCTCGTCGGCAAAGATGCCTGCTTCGTCGCCTTTGAGCCGCTGAAAGCTGTCCCCTTGCCATTCCCGGTCTATGATTGCCGTAACTTCTTAAGACCGGAACTCATCCCAGCGATGTCAGCAGCCAGCAAACCAACAGACAGATCAGCAGTGGCGCCCACCCCAGTCGGCAATGGCTTGAGCGCTTGCGCTAAAAGCCGCCAGCGTCACCTTGACGATGGCAACCCCCAACTGAGTTCACTGAAATCCCCCAGCTTTCTCGATATTCCCATACTGACAGAAGTCATCGAGGAAACCGAAAGTATGAAAAACGCCCGCCACAACCCTGGAAAAATCTGACTATCTTGTTCCCGTCGCTGGTTACCCCGCAGCACAGACCGTATAATTTCCCCCTTTGATTTTTATCGTTACCGAACAGTGCTTCGGCCTTTTTATTTTCCGCATCAGGGCAGCAGAGATTCCATGGATAAAACGTTCAATCCCCAAGCTATAGAGCAGGACTGGTACCAACGCTGGGAACAAAACGGCTACTTCAAACCCTCCGGCAGTGGCGACCCCTTCTGCATCATGATTCCGCCGCCCAATGTCACCGGCAGCCTGCACATGGGTCACGGTTTCAACAACGCCATCATGGATGCCCTCACCCGCTACCACCGCATGAAAGGCAACAACACCCTGTGGCAGGTGGGCACAGATCACGCCGGCATCGCCACCCAGATGGTGGTTGAACGCCAGTTGGCGGCGGACAACATCAGCCGCCACGACTTGGGCCGCGACGCTTTTCTCGACAAAGTCTGGGAGTGGAAAGCCGAATCCGGTGGCAATATCACCCGCCAACTGCGCCGCCTGGGTTCCTCCGTCGACTGGAGCCGCGAGCGCTTCACCATGGATCCGGGCTTGTCAAAAGCCGTGCAGGAAGTCTTTGTCCGCCTTTACGATGACGGCCTTATCTACCGCGGCAAACGCCTGGTGAACTGGGATCCGAAATTCAACACCGCCATCTCCGACCTGGAAGTGTTGAACGAGGAAGAACAGGGTTCGATGTGGCACTTCCGCTACCCCATCGAGGGCGACGGGCAGGGTGTCACGACTGGAGCGAGCGAGCATCTTGTCGTGGCCACCACCCGCCCGGAAACCATGCTCGGCGACACCGCTGTTGCGGTAAACCCCGACGACGAGCGCTATCGCCATTTAATCGGCAAGCAGGTGCGCCTGCCCATCACCAACCGCATGATCCCCATCATCGCCGACGACTATGTGGACAAGGATTTCGGTTCCGGCTGCGTCAAAATCACGCCCGCTCACGACTTTAACGATTACGAAGTCGGCAAGCGCCACAATTTGCCGCTGATCAATATTCTCGATCGCAATGCACGAATTCTCAGCGAATTCACCGTTCTGACCTTTGCGGGCTACGCCACTGAACACGGCGAGAAAGCCCCGCAGCAATACGCCGGTCTCGACCGTTTTGAAGCCCGCAAACAGATCATCGCCGAATTTGAAGCCCTGGGACTGCTGGAAAAAATCGAGCCCCACAGCCTCAAAGTACCGAGGGGCGACCGCTCCGGCGATATTATCGAGCCCTGGCTCACCGACCAGTGGTATGTAAAAACCGCAGACCTGGCCAAACCCGCCATTGAAGCTGTGGAAGATGGCCGTATTCAGTTCGTCCCCAAGCAGTACGAAAACATGTACTTTGCCTGGATGCGCGACATTCAGGACTGGTGCATCTCCCGCCAACTGTGGTGGGGACACCGTATTCCCGCCTGGTACGACAACCATGGCAAAGTTTATGTAGGTCGCGATGAAGAGGAAGTCCGCGCCAAATACAGCATTCCTGAAGATATCAACCTGCACCAGGACGACGACGTCCTCGACACCTGGTTCAGCTCGGCGCTGTGGACCTTCTCCACCCTGGGCTGGCCGGAAAGCACGGAAGAGCTCAGAACTTTCCACCCCACGGATGTCCTGGTAACCGGTTTCGATATTATTTTCTTCTGGGTGGCGCGCATGATCATGATGACCATGCACTTTATGAAACACGAAGATGGCAGCCCCCAGGTTCCTTTTAAAACGGTCTATGTCCACGGCCTGGTGAGGGATTCCCAGGGGCAGAAAATGTCCAAGTCCAAGGGCAATGTGCTCGACCCCATCGACCTTATCGATGGCATTGACCTTGAAACCCTGGTGCAAAAACGCACCAGCGGCATGATGCAACCGCAACTGGCGAAAAAAATCGAAAAGCAGACCCGCGCCGAATTTGCCGACGGCATTGCCGCCTATGGCACCGACGCCCTGCGTTTTACTTTCTGCTCCCTGGCGTCCACCGGCCGCGATATTAAATTTGATATCGGCCGCATCGAAGGCTATCGCAATTTCTGCAACAAAATCTGGAATGCCACCCGCTATGTGCTGATGAACTGCGAGGAGCAAGACTGCGGCCAGGATGGCAGTAAAGATTACGAATTGACCCAGGCCGACCGCTGGATCATCAGTCTCTTGCAACAAACGGAAAAAACCGTCGCTGAAGCCATCGAAACCTACAGATTTGACCTGGCGTCACAGGCCATCTACGAATTTACTTGGAACCAGTATTGCGATTGGTATCTGGAGTTATCAAAGCCTGTATTGTGGGATGAGAACGCCTCCCCTGCGCTGAAAAAAGGCACCCGCCGCACCCTGATTCGTGTGCTCGAAGCCATTTTGCGTATGACCCACCCCATCATGCCCTTTATCACCGAAGAGATCTGGCAGCGGGTCAAAACCCTCGCTGGTCAAAGCGGCGACACCATCATGCTGCAACCCTACCCGGTGGCGGACATGACCAAAGTGGACGACGACGCCATCGCCAATATCGAGTGGGTGAAAACCGTCATTCTCGCCATTCGCAATATTCGCGGCGAAATGAACATCGCCCCCGGCAAACAACTGCCTACCTTCCTCAAAAACGGCAGCGCTGGTGACAAGGAAAAACTGGCCGCAAACCAGCAATTTTTAATGCGCCTTGCCAACCTCGAAACCATCACCTGGCTAAATCCCGGCGACACTGCCCCCACCTGTGCCACTGCGCTGGCCGGGGATATGGAAATTCTGGTGCCCATGGCCGGGCTCATCGATAAAAATGCCGAACTCGCCCGCCTCAACAAGGAAATCGAACGTGTCGGTAAAGAAGCCGAGCGCATTCGCGGCAAACTGGGCAATCCCGGCTTTGTCGACAAAGCCCCGGAAGCTGTGGTGCAAAAGGAAAAAGAAAAACTGGCGGATTACGAAACCACACTGGAGAAACTGGCAAGACAAAAAGCGGAGATTGCGGCGCTCTGACTGTAATGGTGCCAAGCTTTCTGCCCCAAAAGGCAGTGAGCTTTTTTGACAGTCGCGATGACGGTTTACTTTCCCTTAAAAACAAAAAAGGCCTTGATAATCAAGGCCTTTTTTGTTTCTTTTGGCGGAGGGACAGGGATTCGAACCCTGGGTACCTCTCGATACGCCGGTTTTCAAGACCGGTGCTTTCAACCGCTCAGCCATCCCTCCAAACGAGGCAGGGATTATACAATGCCAGACAGTGCTGGCAAGTGCTAATCCCTGTTTTTAAGGTTAATTGTGCTGTGAAACATCATCCTGATCGATTTTCACTTCGGCACTTTTGTTGAGCGCCATTAACCGTGCAACCCTGGGGTCATTGCTGGGGCGTTGATAGTGACTTTCGACAACAGCAACTGGAGCTGGCTGACTGGTGTCCAGCGCCGGGCTCATGGCGATTGCAGGCGCCTCGGTGGTAATGGTCAATTCCACCACTGGCTTTGGCGCAACCCTGGGATCGTTACTGGCGCGATATTTACTGCCGGCAGAGGCCACCTCAACGGCAGCCGACGGAGTGGCAACGCTGCTTGATGCAATCGGAGCTGTTTCTCCTCTTTCACCGCCACCCACATCAGTCTTGGCCTCAGCCTCGGTGTTTGAAACGGCTTCCTCAACAACCTTATTCGCAGGGATTTCTGGTTGTTCACTCAATGTATCAGAGACTCCATCCTTCCGGGGTTCCTCTGCAGCCAGGGTTTCAGTGGTTATCACTGGCGGGATCGCCGCCTCCCCCTTAACGCTGGCTGCAACTTCAGGGCTTTGATCGCCAGTATCTCCAAACACTGGTTTTTCAGCGGAGGATTTCTCGATAGCAGCTTGTTCATTGCCAGGCTCTGGCGCAGGGGAAGCCTGATCCTCGAGGGCAAAGACCTTCTGCTGAAATTCCTCGGGCTCAGCGGAAATCGCTGAAGCGGAGGGCTGCGCCTCCGGCTGGGGCTGGAAAGTCTCGACAGCAGCCTCCTCCTGGGGGGTGGGAACCGGCAGGTCTACTTGAACATCCAGTGCTTGTGGCGCTGGCTCTGCCATAACAGTTTCAGGACTCAGCTGTTCGTTGAACGCGCTTTCCTGCTCGACCTCTTTACCATCAGTTTCCGCAAGGGCGACATCAGCAGAAACGGGGGCTTCAGCAATAGGCAGCGCCTGCACGGGAGCCTCTTCAACCATTTCATTGCGGACAATTTGCTGGCTGCTGTCCAGATCTGGTTTTTTCTCCTCATCCACCGCTTCCACTGGCGCCACGGAAATGCCGTCGGCGGTAATGGTGGTGGCATTTTTCATTTGCTGCAGCTCTTCGGGGAGCTGTTCCCGATTGCGGCTGCGACGGGGGTCGCGGCGCTTATTGCTGCTCCGCTGTGGCGGCACATCTTTGCGGGGGGGCGGTGGTGTCACCTGTTCGTCGAGCTGTTCCTGCCCCTGAATATTGTCGCCGGTTTCTTCCTGCTTTACCGGCTGACGGCGATTGCGGGATTGTTTTGCAGGCCGCTTATTGTCCCGACTTTCTCTGCTTTCCCTGTCGTTGTTTTCCTTAGCCTCCTGAACGGGAGCTTCAGCCAGTGTTTGGGGTTTTTCATCCCGAGCCTGACCGGCGCGATTGCCTTGCGAGTTCCTGCGCCGCCCCTGGTTACCGCCACGGCCATTGCGCCGATCGTCTCTGCTTCGGGAATCACTGCGCTTGGGCTTTTCCTCAACAACCACGGGTTCTTCAACCTTGGGCTCGCCGGCAAAAAGCGTCTTGATTTTTTGCCACAAACCACCGGAGGCTTTTGCCTGCACTGCTACTGGCTGATCGGGCTGGACTTCGGCGACTTCTTTTTCCGGGCGACCCGCAGGGGCTGGCGAACTGGGCGCCAGATGCTGAACCGCCGGCTGGGGAATAATCGGCATGGCTTCGGGAGCCATAAGCGCCACAGTGGCTTCAGGAGCCAGTTCCTCCGCCAATTTGTAGCTGGTCATGCTGACCATCTCGTCCTGGGCGCGAAAGCGCTGCACTTCATATTGGGGCGTTTCCATATGGGTATTGGGCAGCACCAGTATTTTGAGTTTGTTGCGCTGTTCAATTTCAGCGATTTCGCTGCGCTTTTCATTGAGCAGATAGGTGGCAACAGACACAGGGGTAATGGCACGAATCTCGGTGCTGAATTCTTTCTGGGCTTCCTCCTCCAGCAGACGGAGAATGGAAAGCGCCAGGGAGCGAGTGCCGCGAATGGTGCCCTGGCCGTCACAGCGGGGGCAGATTTTGAAGGTGGTTTCCTCCAAAGACGGGCGCAGGCGCTGACGGGACATTTCCAGCAGACCAAAGCGGGAGATGCGCCCGACCTGAACCCTTGCCCTGTCGAGTTCGAGGGCGTCTTTCATGCGGTTTTCCACATCGCGCTGGTTTTTGGCGTTGGTCATATCGATAAAGTCGATGACAATCAGACCGCCCACATCCCGCAGCCGCAATTGGCGCGCGATTTCATCCGCCGCTTCCAGGTTGGTCTGGGTCGCGGTTTCCTCAATATCCCCCCCCTTGGTGGCTCGGGAGGAGTTGATATCAATGGACACCAGGGCTTCGGTAATATCAATAACGATAGAGCCACCGGAGGGCAGCTTCACTTCCCGCATAAAGGCGGTTTCAATCTGGTTTTCAACCTGATAGCGGTTAAACAGGGGAATGGGATCCTGATAGAGTTTGACCCGGCTGTTGAATGAAGGCATCACCTGCTGAATAAAGGCGGCGCAGAGGTTGTAGGCCTCTGGCGTATCAACGATGACTTCACCGATATCCGGGCGCAAGTAGTCGCGAATGGCGCGAATAATGACGTTGCTTTCCTGAAACAGAAAGTGGGGGGCAGAGGCTTTATCGGCTTCGCCCTTGATGGTGGTCCACAGTTGCACCAGATAATCGAGGTCCCACTGCAACTCTTCAGCGGTGCGGCCAATGCCCGCAGTGCGAATAATCACCCCCATGCCATTGGGAATACTGAGATCGCGCATGGCTTCCCGCAGTTCGCTGCGCTCATCCCCCTCAATGCGGCGGGAAATACCGCCGGCTCTGGGGTTGTTGGGCATCAACACCAGGTAACGGCCGGCCAGACTGACAAAGGTCGTCAGGGCTGCGCCCTTGTTGCCGCGCTCTTCCTTGTCGACCTGAACGATGACTTCGGTGCCTTCCTTGAGTACATCCTGAATCCGCACGCGCCCCTGGGCGTCACCACCTTTGGTGAAGTACTCCTTGGAGATTTCCTTGAGGGGGAGAAAACCGTGGCGTTCAGCACCATAGTCGACAAAAGCGGCTTCCAGGCTGGGTTCCACCCTGGCGATGCGGCCTTTGTAGATATTGGCTTTTTTCTGTTCCCGGGTGCGGTTTTCGATATCGAGGTCGTAAAGGCGCTGACCGTCGACGAGGGCAACACGCAACTCTTCGAGTTGCGTGGCATTGATAAGCATTCTTTTCATCTGATAAATCCTTTATAAACAAAGGACTACAGAAGAAACCCTAATAAGCTGTAAAGGTCTATGTAGAGGAAAACAGTAACAATAAATAGCAATAAATCCGGACGTTTCTATCCGGCGTCGCTTAATGTTTCAGAGGCCTTGCCTGCAATCATGATGCAATGTCGTGCTTCAGCTCGCTTTCAATATATAAGGGACTTTTTGGGAATTACACTACCAGGGACTACGCTGTTTTCTGTCGCTAACGTGGGTTTGGCTGGCTTTAACCTGCGAGGGCTTGCAACTTCATGCCCATCCATTTGGGAATCTTGCCGAGCAATATCCACACGTCCAGCCTAAACGTTAAATACTTTCTACTAACCTTGTGTTAAACCTTGGGGCAACTTCTGATGCCTTGATTTCATCTTGTTGATGGAATTTGTCGCCATTTGCAGCAAACTCCATGTAAATATTGTCCGCTTTATTACGGTTAACTGGTGCGCGGAAGAGGCGGGACTTACCAAAACTGCCCGGAGTTTCACGCAACGGCGCGATGCTACCAAAGTTTCTCTTTTTGATCAACGAGATAGGCGTATTTTTTGCTAGCTTCTTGAAACCGCCGACAACTGGTAACATGACCGCCAAGTTGTAATAGCTAAAAACAGGCACCATTATGGGCGAACCCGCCACCGCCGCTCAGGGCGTCACTATCATCGTCGTCAGCGAAGATGAGGCCGAACAGCGCATTGACAATTTCCTGCTCAGCCGCCTCAAAGGCGTGCCCAAATCGCGCATCTATCGTCTTTTGCGCAAAGGCGAGCTGCGGGTCAACAAAGGCCGCATCAAACCGGAGTATCGACTGCAGAGCGGCGATTCGATTCGCATTCCGCCAATTCGAGTCAGCGAAAGCCAGCCAAAGGCGGCTCCTGGTGCAGCGCTGCGCAGCCATCTGGAAACCAGCATCCTCTTTGAAAATGACGAACTGCTGGTCATCAACAAACCTTCCGGCCTTGCCGTTCACGGCGGCAGCGGCGTCAACCTCGGGCTTATCGAAGCGTTGCGCGCCACTCGTCCCAATACCACAATGGAACTGGTGCATCGTCTCGACAGAGGAACCTCCGGCTGCCTTCTGGTGGCCAAAAAAAGAGCGGCACTGCGGCATCTGCAGAGCCAGTTGCGCGACCACAGCGTCGAAAAAGTCTATCTCGCCCTCGTGGATGGCAGCTGGCCAAAAGGTCTGGATGTCATGGACGCCCCCCTCAGCAAAACAACCACCGCGTCCGGGGAAAAGCACGTTCGCGCCAGCAAAGACGGCAAGCATGCCCTCACCCGCTTCCAGGTGCGCAAACGTCTTGCCGGCATGACCTTGCTGGAAGTGACTCTGGAAACCGGGCGCACCCATCAGATTCGAGTTCACTGCCAACTGGCCGGACATCCACTTCTGGGAGATGATAAATACGGCAATGATGGCCGCAATACTGAGATGCTCAATCGCGGCCTCAAACGGCTGTTTCTCCACGCCCATCGCCTCAGTTTTTTTCTGCCTTCCAGCGGCGAGCGGATGTCAGTGACAGCCCCCCTACCCGATGATCTCACCGCGGTGCTCAATCTTTAGGCTACAAGTCGCCGAGGAGATACCAGAGCAGCGGCGGCAGAATCAGGAATGACAGCACCGTTGACATGACCACGCTACTGGCAACGGTTTCAACCTCCCGTTTATATTTGAGGGCAAAAAAGTAGTTAAACACCGCCGATGGCATCACCGATTGGAGAATCAGCACTTTTGCCACCAAGCCGTCAGCACCGCTAAGGGCGATAACCGCAAGAGCTACCAGCAAACCGCCGGGCACACGCAGGAAGGCAACCAGAAACCCCTTACCCATATCCGCGAAACGAAGGGTGGCCAGCGACAGCCCCAGGGTCACCAGCATGATGGGAATGGTCATTCCCCCCAGCAGTTTGGTGGTTGTCGCCAGCGGTGTGGGCAGATCAAAATCAAGCCCTACCTGAATCATGGAAAACAGGGTCGCCAAAATAATCGGCTGCCTGATCAAATTGTGCAGCCCTTCGCGAAGGCTGCGGTGCTGACCGAGAACAAAATCTCCGCAGGCAAAATGAACCAGGGCGATAACCACAAAGATAATCAAGGCCAGTGCCAAGCCCTCTTCGCCAAACGCAAACAACGCCAGAGACAGCCCCATGTTGCCGGTGTTGGGGAAAATCACCGCCAAACTCAGCGCCCTGAAATCCATCTTCAACAATTTAAAGATGATCAGGCCAAGCAGGGCGAAACCCACCATGACCGCAAAGGACAGTTTCGCCATCACCAAAAAATCCTGCCAATTGAGGGTCGATTCATTGATAGTGGCAACAATCAGGCAGGGGGCACCCACATTGGTCACCAGCCGAGTGACAAACTCTGTGGCGTAATCGAATCGGCTTTTACCCCAGATATAACCGATAAGAACACAGCAGAACACGGGAAAAATAACATTTAAAAGCACTTGTAACATGAATGACTTGCAGCCGCTCTGGTGGGGGACAAAAACAAGGCGCTGATCATAACCCACAATCCGCGTGCCCGTCCGCCTGCTCAGCAATATAAGCCCCCCAGCGTTGGTTTTCTTCGATACCTCCCTGTACTCGCCTTGAGAGGGAAGCCCTAATCGTCCATAATGCGCACCTAAATTTGAACTCAGGCGAGATTTATGACTATCCAAAATAACAGTGTTGTTGCGTTTCATTACACCGTGAGCGATGAAGATGGCGTGCAGCTCGACTCCTCCAGCGGCCAAAGCCCTCTGACCTATCTTCACGGCGCCAACAACATCATTCCGGGTCTGGAAGCGGCGCTCACCGGAAAATCTGCCGGAGATTCTCTCAAGGTCGATATCGCCCCCGATGAGGCTTATGGCGAATATCACGAAGGCCTGGTTCAATCCGTCCCCCTCGAAGCCTTTGGCGACGCCGAAGTGGAAGTGGGCATGCGCTTCGAAGCCCAAACCAATGACGGCCCCATTTCCGTTGTAATTACCGATATTGACGGCGGCAACGCCACCGTCGACGGCAATCACCCCCTGGCGGGGAAAAAGCTCACCTTCGATGTCACCATTGAAGATATTCGCCCCGCCACCGAGGAAGAAATTTCCCACGGCCACGTTCACGGCGTTGGCGGTCACCACCACTAAGAGCCATGCCCGGCCACTGGTTATTCAAGAGCGAACCCGGCGAATACAGCATTGCCGACCTGGCTCGGGAACCCCGTAAAACCGGGCGCTGGGATGGCATTCGCAATTACCAGGCGCGCAACTTTTTAAGGGACGAGGTCAAACTAAACGACCTCGCTTTCTTTTACCATTCCAGCTGCAAACAGCCAGGCATTGTCGGCATCGCCAAAATCGTCAGCGCCCCCTACCCCGATCCGGGGCAATTCCTGCCAGACGGCCCCTATTTTGACAGCAAGGCAACCCCCGCAGCCCCCCGCTGGTACAGCGTAGACCTCCAGCACGTCGAAACTTTCGCAACAGTCATCACCCCCGGCGACATGCGCAACCTCGACGGCCTCGAAAACATGTATTTATTCAAGCAGGGACGATTGTCGATACAACCGGTAAACGACCAGGAGTGGCAGCAAATTATGGCGCTGGCGAAATCCCGGGCACCACGCTGAGCCAGGGAAAATAAATTTGAGCCGTGGGTGCTCGCGGATGCAAACCCTACCACAGTAGCATCCATCGGAGCATGTACCTGAAATCGGCCAGTCTGGGTACGAAAATTCAGACACGGGCAAACGGTGACAAAATGTCACTGGGTAAAGTGCGCAGCAGAGCCGCTCTATAAGTTGAAAACCTTGATCCGGCACAATATTCGGGCTGGGCACGGCTTTTCAGGCGAACAGCCAATGGCTACTCGGTATAAACCGTATAGCCCTCTGAACGCATAAAACCCACCAAAGAGACATTGAGCTCCTCCGCCACCTGAATGGCGAGGGCTGTGGGGGCTGATATGGCGGCAACAACACCAATACCTGCGGCGGCAGCTTTTTGAACAATCTCAAAACTGGCGCGGCTGGTCATCAGCACAGCGCCACGGGAAAAATCCGTGCCTGCAATGGCAAGGGCGCCAATCAGTTTGTCGATGGCATTGTGACGACCAACATCTTCCCTTGCCACTGCAACTTCGCCGTCGTCCGTCACCCAGAATGCAGCGTGGGTGGCGCCGGTTTGACAAAAAAGCGGCTGCATCACACTGAGACCGGGAAGAACCCGGTGTATCAGTGCAAAATCAATGGCATCCCTGCGTTGCAGGGGGCGCAGTTGTCGCCGCACCTGGGCGAGACTGTCAACGCCGCAGAGGCCACAACCGGTGCGCCCTGCGAGGTTGCGCTTGCGCTGTTTTAAGCGCGCGAAACAGTTGTTGGCGATGCGCAGGGAAACACTGACGCCATTTTCAGCAACCACAATTTCCCTGTCATAGATATCGGCAATCCTATCGACAATGCCTTCGCTGAGACTAAATCCCACGGCAAAATCGTCAAGATCCTTGGGGGTGGCCATCATCACCACATGGGAAATGCCGTTATATTCAATGGCCACCGGGCACTCTTCCGCTACAGACTCCTGGCGCTGATCGACAACACCCGCACTGTAATGGCGAACATCTTCATAACTGACAGGCATAACCGCACATTCCTGCTGTGGAGAATTGATCATAAATAGCCCACTCAAAATAGCCTTTAACTGTTTATCTCAAAGTTCAGAAGTTAGTCATGTCGAGACAGCCTTTTCCCTTGCAGGGCAAGCCCCCACATCAAAAAAATAACAACCGGACCTAGCTTACAGCTTGTTCAGCTGCGGCATTCTGACCCGCAATACGACCAAATGTCAGCGCCTGGCCATTGAGAGTGCCGCTGCCCGGATAATGTTGTGCAACCACCTGGGAACAAACTGTGCCAGCGCAATACAATCCGGCAACGGGTTTGCCAAGGGGGTCGAGAGCCTGTGCCCTGGTATTAATTTTCAAGCCACCTTTGGGTATATACCAAATGCCATTAGCGGAATAATTTAACGCATAAAAAGGCGCAACTTTTATACCGCTGAGGTATTTACTCTGCTTTTTAAAGTGAAGATCCTCACCTTTTTCGCACATGCTGTTGTATTCGGCCAGGGAGTTTTCGAGAAGTACTGCAGGTATTTTTATTGCCTTCGCCAATTCAGTTATGGACGAGGCTTTTGCGGATATTTTTAACTTTGCCTGAGCTTCCTCGGGAAGTTCATCCATGATGGCTTGATCAACGATGACCCAGCTATCGGGATAATTTCTGGTTGTCAGACAGCCGACAGGATCGCCGTACTGATCTTCCCCTGCGTAGCGCTGCCCCTTGTTATTCACCAGTATGCCTTTGACAAGGCTTTCGTGGGGGTAGTACACCGGCAGATAGGCAATACTTTCCCCCATCAGCCGCACATCAACACCCACGGACTGCCCCATCTTGATACCGCTGCCATCGTCACCGGCAGAGCCGATAAAAACGCCGCAACGGAGATAGGCCGGACA
>JALOAH010000085.1 GCA_023228865.1 Porticoccaceae bacterium
AGGCACATGGTCGATCAGTACCTGTAAGGTGTCCTGCAGTCCCTGAAATGCATTTACTGAGAGCACCGGCTGCTCTTTCAATTCGGCCAGCCCCGCTTGCAGGGTGAGCAGGCTGCCGAGCAGGTTGCCGCTGTCCACTGAAGAGACATATTGAGGGTGCAACGCTTGCAGTGTGCGCGTGTCGTACCAGTTGAAACAATGACCACGATAGCGCTCCAGCTTTTCCAATGTTGTCAACGTATTCTCGACACGCTGCAGCAATCCGCTGGCAGGGATATACCCGAAATCGTACGCCGCCAGGTCGGACAGCAGCGCCATACCGATATTCGTTGGCGAAGTACGTGAAGCAATCGCTGGGGCGGGATATTCCTGGAAATTATCGGGCGGCAACCAGTTATCATCAGGGCCGACGAACTTCTCGAAATAGCGCCAGGTACGCCGGGCCGACGCACGCAGGAATATTCGCTGCGACGCACTCAACCTCGGTACGCGTGAGACTAACGGCTTGCTGATCCACCAGCCGACGAGGGGTGACAGCAACCACAGCAGCAACATGGGTGCAGACATGTACCACGTCATCGCCCCGCTGCCAGCCACTGTCCAACCTCCGCTCAGTACCAAGCCCAGAGCCACAGCCAACGCAGGGCCAGCCCACATCTCCCGGAGATAATCGGTTGGCGTGCGGCGTATGTCGCGGCTTGTGTAGGATGGCAATTGCCAAAGCAGCAACCCACGGCGAGTAAACAACATCTGCACACCAGAGCGCAGAATCGCATCGAGACGGATCAATGTATCGTAAGGCAACATAACCAACGTCAGCAGAGCGATCGTGATCGGACGCCCTACGGTTTTACCGGTCAGGCTCACGTGTACCCTCCAACCCCGTTCTGCTGGCTTACGGATAAACTCGATCGCGGTGGACAGCAAGGTAGGTAAGAAGATCACTACCACGACCAGCAGACTCCAGAACCACGCTGACCTCGGACCGAACAGCCACCCACCTGTCAACAACGCAAGCAGCGCTGCCGACACGAGACTGCGTCGAAGATTGTCGAGAATTTTCCACATCGACAGGGCGGTGAGCGGATTGGGTTGCCGCTGTGGCTTTGCCCCATTCAGGCCAGGTGGTCCGGGCACGCGCGGAAGCAGCCAGCCGGCAATCTGCCAGTCGCCGCGTATCCACCGATGTCGTCGGCTGGTCTCGGCGGCGTAACTGGCAGGATGCTCCTCAATGAGCTCGATATCGGTCACCAGCGCCGAGCGCGCGTAGCCACTCTCCAGCAAGTCGTGGCTGAGGATGAGGTTCTCGGGAAAACGCCCCGCGAGCGCCTGGCGAAAGGCATCTACATCATAGATGCCTTTGCCGATGAACGAGCCTTCCCCGAAAATATCCTGATAGACATCCGACACCTCACGCGTGTAGGGATCGATTCCGGATTCACCTACGTAAATTTTTGTAAACCGCGAGCGCGCGGCGCTGGCCATACTTATCGATGCGCGCGGCTGCAGGATCGCGTAACCTTCAACAATGCGCCCCTTGGCGGGATCGTATACCGGTCGGTTGAGCGGGTGAGCGATGTTACCAATCAGCGCACGGGCCACGTCTCGCGGCAGTTGCGTATCGGTATCCAAGGTGATGACGTACTTTATGGATTCAAGGATGGACGTATCACCGATCACATCCGAAAATTCGCCCTGCGCCCCGCCCCGGAGTAAAGCATTGAACTGTTCCAGTTTGCCCCGCTTGCGCTCATAGCCCATCCACACCCGTTCAACTGGATTCCATACCCGGGGCCTGTGAAACAGATAGAAGATGCCTGAACGGTCCTCATGGTAGGTCTCATTGAGGGCCTGTACAGATTCGCGTGCATAGGCAAGCACTACGTCATCATCTGGTAGCGACTGCTCGGGCGCGTCACGGAAATCCGTCAGCAAGGCGAAGAATAGATTGGAATCACGATTACCGAGATAGCGTATCTCCAACGCCTCAAGAAGATCATCGACCTCTTGCAGACTGCTCAACAAGGTGGGAACAACCACCATGGTGCGGTGAATATCCGGAATGCCCTGCGAATAATCCATTCGCGGCAGCGTACGCGGCGGCAGGACCAGTGTGACGACCAGGTTCACCAGCGGGACGGCCAGTGCTGTCGCGCCGATCATGCCGGTGATCGCAAAGAACCAGTAGCGCCAGTCATTCAGTGCGGATCCATCGAAAGGAGAGAGTACGACCGCTGTTCCCAGTGCGGTGAGCAACAGGATGGGAACCAGATAAAGTGCCAGGCTGAAATGCCGGCCTACCCGGTTCACGCGTGATTTCCACGGCACACGGTAACCGACCTCCCGCTCCAGACTCTGCCGTCCATGATCGATCAGGTAGTAGCCCACATGGGCACTACGATCGCTCGCGCCGAGTCGCCCTGCAGCGGCCTGCGCAAGGGCAATGGCTGCGTGTGCTACTGCCGCCTCACTGCATGGACTGTCCCTCGCCACATCCTCGATGACATGCCGGTACCGGTCGCGGGTGGTGAAGTCCTGATTGGCATACATTCCTATTGGATCTTCACGTAAGGTCTGTTCGACGACGCTGAGTGACTCGACGTAATCCTTCCAGTCCGTTGTCCCGATAAAGCGCAGACTGCCAATGCTGTTGGCAATGGATATATGGTTGGCTGCAGCCGTCCGGCCAGCACCTTCCGACAGCTGCGTTGCTGTCACCCCTTGTTCCAGCAACTGTTGTTCGACCCAGGTTTGAACGAATGACATGGCGGGTCCCTGAGCCTGGAGTCTTGCATAAAACTCCTCCACAAACGGCGCGGTCAACGGTACATCAGCATGGGCAAACTCGGCCAGTAACTGGATCAGCCGCCTTGGTTCTGTTTCCGCCAGCGCGAGCATGCGATCTGCCCAGGTAATGGCTGCATCGCGCTCCTCGCGTCGATGGGCAATGCGCAAGCCGACGCGGCGGAGATTTTCCAACAGCGCCAACTGCAGCATGATCGGAAAGGCCCATAATTCACTCAGATTCAGCGGTTCGACGGTCTGGAAGGCGGCGATGAACTGGGTCACGTTGGTGTTATCGACGCGGCCGTCCATATGGGATATCAGCTCCAGCGCCAGGTTATAGATACGGGGGAAACCGGCTGAGGGGCCGTCAGCCAGGCGTGGCAACTGCCGGCTGTATGCGCGTGGCAAATGTCGACGCGCCAGGCTGATCTGTTGTTCGATCAGATAAAAGTTGTCGAGCAACCAGGCCTCGGCCGGCATGATCCGTTGTCCCTGCGCAACGGCGGCAGTCACGACATCATAGGCCGCCCGCAAAACGCGTGCGTTATCCGCCAGCCGGGGCCGCAACCGGTCAGGGCCTGAACGCGGATCAAGATTGTGCTGGCCTGCCAGCGTTACCGCGTGACGCTTCAGTTGCTCGATACTGAATAATTCAGAGCGAAGCAACTCGGTATCCTGATCGCCATGCAGTGTATGGCGCTTACGTGCCAAAAATACGGATTCCATGCTGCCGATGGCAACCTCCCCTTTCGTATTCAGTGGGTTCAGCCCAATGCCGGCCTGATGGCCGGCATTTTCCGATGGCGTATACCACGAGCTTATAATTCAACGACCTGCGACCTACCTACTCCCGATGTCCAGCACCGTTTTGGCAGATATCGAGGTTATCAGGGAAAATATAGACGGCTTCTTGTCAACAATCGCCCTCGGGAGGCAGGGTCGCGGCCGTGCCCCGAGGAAACCGCAGCTTCACTCGAATGTCCTTATCATGTCGAGCGTGGCCCACTCATCGCAATGACTTCACCAATTGCCTTGCGATTGATTCACAAGCTTGTTTGTCACGATGATCGATACATCAGAGCCTCATGCTCAGACATAGACCAGGATCGCCACATAGTGACTGATGCTGCCGGCCAGTACGAATAGATGCCATACCCCATGCATCCAGGGGTAACGCGTATCGAGTGCATAAAATACAATGCCAGATGAATAAAAAATGCCGCCGACCAGAAGCCAGATGAAGCCGGCACGCGGCAATACCGCAAGCAAAGGATCGATCTCCAGCACAATCAGCCAGCCCATCACCAGATAAATTACTATCGGTAACACCCGTGCGCCCCGTCGCGGTATCGCATCGAGCACCAACCCGAATACCGCCAATCCCCAGATCGCGCCGAACATCCACCAACCCGCTACTCCGTTCAGCGTGATCAGTGTAAACGGCGTGTAACTGCCGGCAATCAAAAGGTAAATCGCCTGATGATCGAATATACGAAATACGCGCTTCGCGCGCCCCGGTGACAGACCGTGATAGAGCGTTGAAATCAAATACAGGAGAAACAGCGTGACCCCATATATAGTGAATGACACAATACGGCTCGTATCATCACCACGCGACGCCACTACTACCAGCACAACCGCACCCGCGAGTGCCAGTGCGGCCCCAACGAGATGCGAAATGCTGTTGAAACGCTCGCCCTCGACCATGCCAGAAGCGTCCGGATCAGTCAGCAATCTTCTTTGAGCGATTGACAGAGCCCGCTTCCATATACCCTTTCCATTGTCCGGCTACGGCGTACGCCATGCCGGGACTAGTTGTCAAAAACAGGGCTGGGATAGATCCTCTCGGTACTGACTCTGAACCTCCGCTTTGCTCATTGGCGCTACGGTTCCCAGGATAGGTCAACATCCGAACAGGAAGGCGGGCGCGGTGTATGTCCGCCCCTCTGTCTGGTTATCGATTGATGCGGGAAATCTTCGTTCCTTCTATGCTGATACCCGCCATCAATCCCTGCTGGCTGAAGATAAAGGCATAGGCATCATCCTTCAGCGTGGATGTCGAAAGATTCTTTGCGATGCCTTCATCCACCATAACCACGGTCGGGCCTACGCCGATCTCCCAGCCTTTCGTCTCTTCGATATAACGAACCGCCTTATCGGTCATGAGAAATACGGCATATCCATACGATTGCGCACCGATCTGAAGGCCCCAGGAGCCGGTAACCGAGTTATAGTAATCGACGACCTTCGAGCCCTTCATCAACACACCTTCGCCATAGGCGCCGCCGAAGACCAGCCCGGCCTGCACGATATTCGGGAAGACCAACACCGCCTTGGCGGATTGTCCCAGGGTCTTGGCAACAGGCGTGGCTTTATAGAGCGTCTCCAAGGCCTGGCGGGAATCCCGGTCCAAATCCTCCGCTGTTGCCGCGCTTGCCAGATCCATCGTGCTCATCGAGACGACCGCTAGCGTAGCGACGATGACTGCGAAATAGTGACTTCGTACGCTGTTCATAGTGATGCTCCTTCCTGGTGAGCGTGGAAATGCCTTCCTGCCAGTATGAAAGTACTGTGATATAGCCCTGCAGCGAACTTATTAAAACTCTGGGTACATGCGTAAGGATAGCTGCATGATTCGTTGCTGTCTGTACGCCATCGTACATAGGGTGGTGGGACGAGCGCACACATAAGTCAGACTAAGATTTCTGGAGTGAAGGGTAGTCTGTATAACCCTTGGGACCTGCGGTATAAAACGTATCCTCATCCCAGTCTGCTGTTTCCGCCTCCGCCTCAAACCGCTCGACAAGATCCGGGTTTGAGATGAACAGCTTGCCAAAGGCCACCAGATCAGCCAGGCCATCAGCAATAACTTGATTACCCGTTTTCCTGGTAAAGGCAGTATTGATTATCAAGGTCCCTTGATATAGCGGTCGGTAATGTTCGGCTATATTGGGTTCGGCTCCGGGCACATCGGTGACATCGTTAAATGGTTCTGATAGATGCAGGTAAGCCAGATTGTAGTTATTGAGTGCCCTTACGATATAGTCGAAAGTGGGGATGCTTTCTTCATCAAGAGTCATACCAAAGATCCCGTGAAGTGACGGGTTAAGTCTCAAACCAATACGGTTTTCAGGCACATATTTCTTTATCTCGTCGATGACCTCAAAAAGTATTTTAGCCCTGTTTTCTATGGAGCCACCGTATTCATCCGTTCTCACATTCGATGTTCCGCTGAAAAACTGATGCAGTAGATAACCGTTGGATGAATGGATCTCCACCCCATCAAATCCTGCTGCCATGGCATTGTTTGCGGCCCGACCGTAATCACTGATGGTCTGTTTTATCTCATCGATCGTCATGGCTTTAGGCGTCACCGTATCTTTGAATCCCTCAGGCGTAAACGATTCAGAGTTCGGATTGATGGCAGAGGCCGACAGCGGCAGCTCGCCATTGTGAAAATCCGGATGTGACATACGACCCACATGCCACAGCTGGATAAATATCTTCCCACCCTTGGCATGTACTGCCGCGGTTACTTTCTTCCAGCCTTCGACCTGTTCAACAGAATGAATACCCGGTGTATTAATGTATCCAACGGCCCGCTCCGATATCTGAGAACCCTCAGTAATAATCAGGCCGGCAGAAGCTCTCTGGCTGTAGTACTCGGCCATCATATCGGTCGCCACCTTGCCGGCATTATCTGCCCGGCTACGGGTCAGAGGCGCCATAACCACCCGATTCTCAAGCTGCATCTCTCCGATACGATAAGCTTGCAAAAGTGGCTGTATTGCTTCCATTGACTACTCCGTTGTCTTAATCCCGGTATATTCATTTCACGCGACGTCACCCGATCTCGATTGATCCTGTCACTTGCCGCTTGCTTTCTCAAAAACTACCTGGCACCTCCTTGTGCCTCAGAAAAGCAAAAATCCCAAACTGCAACTTTGGCTTGGGTTTTATAATCTGGTAGCGGGGACTAGGTTTGGTGCCCAGAGACGGCAGTTGCGGCTGCGTGCAAACGAAACGTATTCTGCTGCGGTAGCCTATCAATTCTTGCGGCAATTTCGATTACCAATACTACATTGCCATCTACAATACACTGATTTTCGGTGTCTGATGGCGAACTAACGCTTGGCGGTTTGATTTTGGCTGACACTGCTTACAATAGTTGTTTACCCCACGGTTCGTCGGAAACCTGACTCTCTGTTCTTCACGTCTACCTGATAGTACCTCGTCACTGGATGCCGCAATACCAATCCCGCCAACCAGAAATACCATCCCAGGACCCAATCGGAGATCGGGCTGACTCTTCTGCGTCGACAGCATAGCAGTCCATTCTTTCGATCCTTCTCGTCAAACAGCTACGGCCATTCTCCTCGACGGATCGAAGGAGTGATCTCATCCGCCCCCGCGGCTCGCTATGATCGCCCAAATCCGACAGGTCCCTGGCAGTGCCAATATCAGGTTCTGGGATTCTATACGACTAATGAACACATCATGGACATACCTGGGCACACCGACATCTTCACAATCCAGCACAGCGGACTACAACAATAGTGCCCTGCAACCGTCTGTTATGACTATAGTAAACATTCATTACTAATCCATTGAGGCGGTTTTCAGTGACCACGACGCGAATCATTCTAATACTGATGTTATTCGTTATTGCGGGGATCTTCTTCGGCGCCGGCCTTGGCCAATACCTTACGCTAGACTATCTGAAATCGCAGCAGGCCGCCTTGGATAGATTCCGACAACTGCATCCCATTGTAACCGCTGCAGGTTTTTTCACGCTGTATGTTGCCGTAACGGGGTTGTCTCTGCCCGGTGCGGCCTTGCTGACCCTGGCTGCAGGTGCGATTTTCGGCCTGTTGACGGGAACACTGATCGTTTCCTTTGCCTCATCTCTCGGAGCCACCATCGCCTTTCTGATCTCCCGCCTGCTCGTACGCGACATTGTGCAGAACCGTTTCGGTGAGCATTTGAAGGCGGCGAATCGGGGGATTGAGAAGGATGGCTCTTTCTACCTGTTCATGCTCCGCCTCGTTCCGGCGTTCCCGTTTGTCGTGATCAACCTCGTCATGGGATTGACACCAATGCGGACCTGGAGCTTCTATTGGGTGAGTCAGATCGGGATGCTGGCGGGAACGCTCGTCTATGTAAACGCCGGCACCCGGATCGCACAACTTGAATCTCTCTCCGGCATCCTTTCTCCTGGCCTGATCGTTTCGTTGACCCTGCTCGGTATCTTCCCTCTGCTGGCCAAAAAGATCGTGGAACTGGTCAAATCACGACAGGCTCTACGCCACTATCCGAGACCGAAACGCTTTGACCGGGACTTGATCGTCATTGGTGCCGGCTCCGGTGGTCTGGTCAGTGCCTACCTCGGTGCAGCCGTCAAGGCCAAAGTGAGCCTGATCGAAAAACACCGCATGGGCGGTGACTGTCTGTACACCGGCTGCGTACCTTCGAAAGCACTCATACGTTCTGCGAAATTTCTCTCCCACACGCGCCGCGCCCAGGAGTTTGGTTTCACTTCCGCGAGTGTGGAATTCGATTTTGCCACGGTAATGGAGCGTGTCCAGCGCATCATCCGCACTATCGAACCGCACGACTCTGTGGAACGTTACACGGCACTCGGCGTCGATTGCATTCAAGGCGAAGCGCGGATCACCTCACCCTACCGTATCGAGGTCAACGGCCGCACGCTGACGACACGCAATATCATTGTCGCAACCGGCGGTCGACCGGCTATTCCGAGTATTCCCGGTATCGAGCAGACCGGCTACTGGACCTCTGATACCCTCTGGAACCTGCGTACACTACCGCGCCGCCTGCTGATACTGGGCGGTGGACCGGTCGGCTGCGAACTCGCGCAATGCTTCGCCCGCTTCGGCAGCCAGGTCATTCAGCTGCAACGCGGCTCACTACTCATGAAGAAAGAAGATCCGGAATTTTCCATGATGTTAATGGAACGCCTGCGAAATGACGGCGTCGAGCTGCGCGTCGAACACACGCCCAAAGCATTCCGGGTTGAGGATGGCCGCAAATTCCTGGTCGCAGAGTATGCCGGAGCTGACATCGAGATCGAATTCGATGAGTTATTGGTCGCTGTCGGCCGACGAGCGAACAGCCGTGGTTTCGGTCTTGAGGAACTTGGCGTTCCGCGGCGCAAAGACGGCACCATAGAAGTCGATGGCTACATGCGCACGAATTATCCGAACATCTACGCCGTAGGTGATGTGGCGGGCCCCTATCAGTTCACGCATATGGCTGCACATCAAGCCTGGTATGCCGCCGTCAATGGTCTGTTCGGATCCTTCAAGAAATACCATGTCGATTATTCCGCAGTCCCATGGGCAACCTTTACGGATCCCGAGATTGCCCGCGTCGGGCTGAATGAGCAGGAGGCAAAAAAACAGGGTATCCCTTATGAGGCCACTACCTTTTCGCTCGCAGGGCTCGACCGTGCGATTACCGATGAAGAAGCTCACGGCCTCGTAAAAGTTCTGACGGTACCCGGTAAAGATCGCATCCTGGGTGCGACGATTGCCGGAGAGCATGCCGGCGACCTCATCGCGGAATTTGTAACCGCAATGCGCCACGGTCTGGGGCTCAACAAAATTCTTGGCACCATTCATATCTATCCGACCCTGACCGAGGCGAACAAATATGTAGCCGGCCAATGGAAGCGTGAACACGCGCCCACAGGGATTCTGGCCTGGGTCGAACGCTATCACACCTGGCGTCGAGGCGAATACCGGCAGTCATCTTCATGACCTACAATATCCACACCCACATAGGCACCGCAATAAAACACTGAACATAGACAGCTGGGAATGGAGTTATGACACGACTTCAGCTTGGACGTAGCACCTGTGGTGAACTTGCACAGGCGATGGACCACGAATGGCTGGTCACAAACGGTATCGGCGGCTTTTCCTCAGGCACGATCTGCGACACGAATACACGTCGTTATCACGGCCTGTTGATCGCCTCACTCGCTCCACCCCTGGCACGGACACTCTTGGTCGCGGCTATGGATATCACCGTGACATATGCGTCGAACGAGTATCCGCTGGCAACTCACGAGTACGCTGACGGCACCGTCACACCGCAGGGTTATTTATATCTGGAATCGTTTCACCTTGATCAGGGTATGCCCGTGTGGCGCTATGCCATTGCCGATGCCCTGCTGGAAAAACGTATTCTGATGCAGCCCGGACATAACACGACCTGTGTGAACCTCCGTGTTGTGCGTGCCAGCGATGCATTGCAGCTGGACTTGACGCCACTATGCACCTACCGCGATCACCACAGCCACACGCACGGTGACTGGCGGCTTGGCATGCGTGAGATTCCGAACGGCTGCGAGGTCGAGGCCTTTGCTGGGGCGCAGCCCTATCGCTTAACCTGTGCCGGCGCATGCTTCATAACCGACTCGGATTGGTACTGGAATTTCAGGCATCGTGCTGAAAGCCTACGCGGACTGGATGACACTGAAAATCTGTTCCGGCCGGGCCGGTTTGTGCTATCGCTCGAACAGGGTGAACAGGCAACCGTCGTTCTATCCACTGACTTGGGCACTCCGCCAGATTTCGCCGCACTCCGCGGGAAAGCTGAGCGCCACAATGCTGTACTACTCGACAAATTACCTGCCGATACCCCATGCTGGATTCGACAACTCGCGCTGGCCGCTGATCAGTTCATCGTTGATCGTTATCAAGATGGGCATACGGTAGGCAAGACCATCATCGCTGGTTATCCCTGGTTTGGCGATTGGGGGCGTGACACCATGATCGCTCTGCCGGGGTTGACGCTCACTACCCGGCGTTATGAAGAAGCCGCCGCCATACTGCATACCTTCGCCGAATATATCAGTGACGGCATGCTGCCAAATCGCTTTCCCGACGGTGGTGAAGCCCCCGAATACAATACCGTCGATGCCACACTCTGGTATTTCCACGCCGTCGATCAGTACACCCGACTCAGCAGCGATACAGCGCTTGCTGCCGAACTCTATCCGGTACTGGCCGACATCATCGAGTGGCATCGGCGCGGGACACGCTATGGTATTGGCATGGATCCAGTGGACGGTCTACTGGCAGCCGGGCAGGACGGCGTACAACTGACCTGGATGGATGCCAAAGTCGGTGACTGGGTGGTGACACCACGTATCGGTAAATGCGTGGAGATCAACGCGCTCTGGTACAACGCCCTGCGCGTGATGGAAGGATTGGCGGAGCAATTGAGGAAAGGGCCAGAGGTTGCCGGTTTTCGGCGCGCCGCTGAATTGGTCGAACACAGTTTTCAACGCTTCTGGAATCCGCAACGCGCAGCACTGTACGACGTGATCGACGGACCAGGGGGTGATCCTGATCAGGATGGACGCCGTTACGATGGTCGCTTGCGTCCCAATCAGATCTTCGCCGTCGCTCTACCCCACAGCCCCTTGGATTCCGACCGGCAAAAAGCGGTTGTCGATAGCTGTGCACGTGCGCTGCTGACATCCCACGGTCTGCGCAGTCTCGCACCCGGCGAGCCGGGTTATGCAGCGCATTACCTGGGCGGGCCATGGGAACGTGACGGTGCCTATCATCAGGGCACTGTCTGGGCCTGGCTTATTGGACCCTTTGTCGACGCGCATTATCGGGTGTATGGCGATGTCGCGATAGCCCGATCATTCCTCGAACCACTTGCACTGCATCTGCAGTCTGCCTGCCTGGGCAGCATCAGTGAGATCTTCGACGCCGACCCACCCTTCACCGCACGCGGTTGCTTTGCCCAAGCCTGGAGTGTCGCCGAAGTGCTGCGCACCTGGGTAAATCTGCACTCCTACGAAGCTGCTCAGCAACTGAGCCCTCGCAAACAGGCGCACGAGCTGACGAAATTTAGCTTCACTGATTCGCGAACGGATCGCATACCTGTTTTTCATAGCCATGACAGTAGGTTAGACTCATTTTACTAACCCTCAACTAGTCATGACCCTTACGCTAATTCAACGTTTTTTTGGGATTTGGCGGAGCGGGCGGGATTATTCGGGCGCTGTGCGCCCTCACCCCTCCGGGGCCGCCTCCGCTGCGCTCCGGCGTTCTCCACGGCCTCCGGCCGCTCCGTCGAACCGCAGGGTCCTCATCAAAGCCGCCTACTTCACCAAATAAAAAAGGCCCCACACGGGGGCCTTCTTTATTTGGCGGAGAGGGCGGGATTCTTAGAATCCACCATAATCGCCTTTATTACCAAGTACGTAAAACCACGCCTTTTCCGTCTGGTGTACCACCAAGGTGGTTCAAAATTCGATCATGTGACTTAGTTTGCCTGAAGTAGATGTCGCTAGCAACGAGTTCAATCGATCAGCAACAGGCTGAAGACCGTCTCCAATCTCAGGCCGACTCACGCAGCCACCTCAGTTGTCCTAGCCCGCGCGTCTATGCTCAGCACATCTTCTGCCGCTTTGTACGTGGAGACTTGCAGCCCCGCCTTGAAGCTTGCGGCCGATGTTTCTGCGGCGAATGCACCTTCAAATACTTTGAGACCAAGACCAATATCCCAGACATAATCCCCGAATCTAATGAATCGATCATGGTGAAGGCCACCGAAGACACTGTTCGGCAACATAATAATTTTCACTCGCTTCGTGAATCGTCGCTGCAAACGACCCATTACTGCCTTTATCTCTGACTGGACATCCTCGAGTGTAACGTTCCTTTGATTGAGTTCATGAGTCCATGCTGAATACAAAGTCACATATCGCTTACCGGTAGCGTCCGCATCCAAAAGACGCAGAAACCGTTCCAAACCGGAGAGCTTGTCTTGCGTGCATTCATAATGCTGAGACACCGCATAGCGATCTACGATAACCACTTGCTTAACCGGTGCTTTCGCCAGCAGCTCAAAGCGCGTATGCCATAAATCTGAATATTTTTGCCCGGCAGGTATATGTTGACCTGCGACAGTCATTGCTTGAGAGAATGTTTGTGCCTGTGAGGCTGCAAGTAAGCGGCATACCTCTAGCGATGGATGTGAAGGTAGTATACGCGAGAGTTCCTCATCACCCAGACCAAACTCTACCTCTGCCTTTGTATCGTCAAGTAGAACTATTTTTGCTGATTGCGCAAGCCAATCCAGGCACACGTCATTATTGCAGGTAACGCCATCCCATTGCGCATTACAAGGCAGAATAGGCAGCCGCTCTATCAACTCCTGCCATAGAGGACGTAATTTTTGCGGCAATGCATCAATAGATTTTTTTATTATGGAATCTTGAAACATCTGCCCATCATGTATGAGAATCCCAATTCTCTGCCATGTATCTAGCAATCCCTTGTGGCAGGCTAACTGCTGTGCGGGTGTCCAGGCAACATCTGGCGCCAGACTATCACTATCAATCACGAACGGAACAAGCATCTTTACCGTCCCGCGAATTTTTCATGATAGGACTCCTCGAAAAAGCCGCCAGGCCATTTGTCGATAAAGTCACCGTCCTCATCCACACGGAGATCTAAAATCCGGCTCCCGCGCCCAGGAAGAGGCTCAACATAAAGCACTGCAATATCTTCAGGACGTAAACGCCCCTCCCGAATTCTACGCAAGATACGCAGAATCAAGTGTTCGCTATGGGTTTCCAGAATGAAGCGGTTCTTCTGCTCACCGGTTGCCGCCTCGATAAACACATCAGCTAATTCCGCCTGCAAAGCAGGATGCAGGTGGATCTCTGGCTGCTCCATTGCAATCAATTTATTTTTTGATGCGTATGCCATCACCAGCACGGGTAGCACCTGGGTAATGCCAATACCCACATCCCGATGCGTAACCGGTGTGCTATTTCTCAGATCAAAGAGAATGAGTTCACTGATTTCTCCAGCATTCGCTAGTGCAGATTTCATTAGCCTGACTGCAATGTCCGCGTCCCATTCTGACCAGGGATCATGAGACCCTTCTTGAGTTTCATGCTCGTAATTATTATCCACAAAGCCTAGTGATTCGATGATCTCGAAGCCTTCCTCTGACAATTCGCCTGAACGCTCCCTAATCCAATCGAAGGCCTGGACTACACCTTGAATCCACCTCTCCAGCGCCTCCCCTTCTTGCTCCGGTGCGATAAGCTTCCTCACCTTCAACTCATAGGGTGTTCGCAATACGTCAGAACCAAGCCATCGATTCACGGCATGTCTCACGTTATCGTCTCTTCTGACAACATCCCATGCATAACCGCCGCCAGCATACCAATTCGCATCCTCATGTTCTGAGAAAGCCAAATGCCGGGGCGGGAAAGATCGTAGCGGACCGAGGTATATGAACTTCTTGAGTTCCTGCGCCAGGACGTGGCTAGATCCCTTAATCAATTCGTCCAACATGCGTGGAAAGAAGAAATTTATCGCATTGGCCAGATCTTCATTTCTGTTACCTTTGCTAACAGGAAACAGTGCAGGTTGCTCTGCGTCTCCTGAGCCATCTGCCCGAAAGATTAGACCTTCCGGGAACAGACGTGCGACATGTGTACTGAGTTCCGGAACCATTTCATCGATGACATCGCCAATCCCCTCGAAATCCTTGTCCGTGATTGTTTCCGTAGTTGTTGCTGTGGTTACAATCGCCTTGAGCACTTCTCGAAAAACCGTATGCGAATGATTTAAACGGTCCAGGCGTAACCTGCCGTCCCTCCGCCGGCTCATACGCAGCAATAGTTGCTCATCACCAAGTAGCTCGTAAGAAGATACAGCCGGCTCTGCTCCCGGCAGTGGACGCTCCTCGTTATCTAGCTCAACACCTATGGTCAGTACAATCTTCAACGTCTGAACGGTAGCTAGAAGCTCTGCCAATCGACCATGCAGCGTGGAAACATCCAGCTCAGCACCCCACTCCATACGGCGTTTTGCTTCGGCACGATGGATATATTGGCGAAAGCCACCCAGGTCGATGGCACTACCTCCGACTTCGGTCTTGAAAATATCCAGACGCCCGGTGCGTTCCGCCTCGCTAGCCAAGGCGAGGCTATGAATGAAGCTGGACTTTCCCGCACTGTTAGGACCGAAAATGAGAGTGATAGGCCGGATGGGTATGTGCTGAGTTTCGGCGAACGCCTTGAAGTTTCCGGTGAAGAGAGTTTTTATCATTGCGCACCTTCTTAGATGTAATGCTTGAATGGCAATGGCGGCTTCTCATGCGCATCCGGGGTTGCTGTTAGGGCAACTCTGATTAAGTCCCAACATCTGCGATAATACGCGCATGGTTACAACGGTTAGGTATCGATGAGACAGCAGACTTTCGCCACCGGTGACTTTGAACGCTACCGCAAG
>JALOAH010000249.1 GCA_023228865.1 Porticoccaceae bacterium
GTGATCGAATTTGAGCGGGAATTGCGGCGCAAAATCCTGCGCAGCCTGGGCAAGATCGAGGGCTTGTCGACGGTGATCAGTATAGGCATGACCATCCTTATTCCGGGTTGTCAGACAGGTGTTTGCGCCATGATCTTCAATGCAGCGATGGCGGATGCGAATGGGGGAACCATAGGGCAGGTGTTGTCAGGTGCAGCGATTGGCTGGGTGACTGGAGGGATAACCCAGGGACTGACAGATCTACTGGGGGGTACCTGGCAGGCGCAGCTTGGCGCCATGATGTTCATGGGCGGGATCACGGCGAAGGCGCAGGGCGGGAAGTTTGCTGATGGGGTCAAGGGTGGGGCAATCAGCTTTGGCCTGGTGAGGATTATGTCTGCTGTTGGTGAACCTGCGCGGATGACCGGTGAAGATACAGCAGCAGCAAAAGCGGCGGGTGATGTTTACGGTTCTGACGGTGGATTGTTGAAAGAGCTGGGTATCAACTACGAGCCCAGAGATGGATTTGCCGCCGCCCTCACGCTGGATGAATCTATCGGGCAGCACATACTGGCTTTCAGGGGTACCTCGCCTACCTCATTTTCGGATTGGATGGCTAACATCGGGCAAGGTCTCATCGGGAGTTCATCGCAATATGATCAGGCGAGAGTGTTAGCAAGGGCTGTTCATGCGAAATTAGGTGGCAATGTGATTTTTGCTGGCCATTCATTGGGTGGGGGGTTGGCCAGCGCAGCGGCTTTTGCCACGGGTGGTCGAGCCATTACCTTTAATGCGGCTGGTTTACATTCCAGCTATCGCACGGGGACGCCTGGCGATATTCGAGCGCACTATATACGTGGCGATATTTTGACGACATTGCAACGTTTTACGCCCATGCCCAACGCGGCGGGCACGCCAGTCGGGCACTCGGGTAGCTGGTATCAGGGCCCCATGCAGCGCCACATGATAAGTAACTTCCGCTAAGTGAGGATGCAGATAATGGTTCTTAGACAGTTGTTAATCATGGCCTGCTGTATCCTAGCGTTATTGGCTTGTTCAGAATCCGAGAGTGAAATTTTGAATAGATTAGAGAAAATGCGAGCCAAGGATTATTTCAAAACATCAGAGCAACTCTCATTAATTCAAGCTGTTGATCAAAAGGATCTGTCAGCTATAAAAGCGGCCATTGGAAAAGGTGCTGACATGAACACCCCGGGCAAAGATGGCGTCACCCCTTTGTTTTGGGCGCTGATCAAGCAGAATCCAGAAGGGCTTCAACTGTTGCTCGAACTTGGTGCCAATCCTAATGTGATCGTTCAGTTGCCCAAGGATTTTCAGGAAGCGGGTGTCAGCGCTATGGACGTTGCGGCAAGAATGAGTGATTCACAATTCCTCAAGATTTTACTTGAAAATGGTGGCGACCCTAATGCGATAGTCAATGACTGGAATGAACCGGTATTGCATAGGGCAATTATGTATCGCCAATTGGACAATATTAAGCTGCTCGTCGAGCACGGCGCAGATGTTAATCATCAGGATAAAAGCCAAACTACACCGTTGATGCTTGCTGTGACTGCGACCATGTACGAATCTGCACTTTATCTGCTCCAGCAAGGCGCTGATCCCACCATTAAAAGTAATTTGGATGCAAGCCCGATAACAATGATTGAACGCTATGGCAGTAGAGGTATCGACACGCGAACAAATGACCTTGCTGCCTATGAAGAGTTTCTGGCAGAACTTAAGCGACGAGGCTATTTGAAATAAAAGTAGATGCTGTGATGAAAAAAGCAGAATTAAAGGGGTCAAGAATTAAAGGGGTCAAAGTAAACCGACCCTGATTTGACGCACACTCCTTAAAGGGGACAATGTTCCCGGAGGAATGTGAAGATGAAAAGAGCAAAACGACAAACGTTCAGTCCAGAGTTTAAACGCGAGGCGGTACGCTTGCTGGAATCTGGAGACAAAGACGCGGCGCAGTTGGCGAGAGAGCTGGGTGTTCGAAGAAATCAGCTGTACAAGTGGAAGGAGCTGATAGATAGAGATGGGAATAAAGCTTTCCCTGGCAAGGGTCGAGGGAGGCGAGTGGCAGGCTCTTCAAAGGATAAAACGGCGGAGCTAGAGGCCGAATTAAAGAAGCTCCGGGAGGAGAACGAAATCCTAAAAAAGGCGGCGATCTTCTTCGCCAGGGAGTCCGGCTGAGATACGCCTTTATTGCAGAACAGTCAGCCTTTTATTCGGTGACGCGGTTGTGCCGGGTTATGAAGGTATCTCGCCGGGGTTACTATGGTTGGCTCAATCGTCCACCGTCGGCGAGGGAGCTGGCGAATCAGGCGCTGTTGGTGGAGATTAAGCGAATTTTCGACGCGAACCGCGAAGTGTACGGAGCGCCTCGAATTCAATTAAAGGGGTCAAAGCCCTTTTTGTACTTTTTGTAAGTAAGCTGAGTATGCTAGCTGGAGACGTTTTGCTACCGCGAGCGGCAAGGGCAAAGGCCAGCTTCACCAGGTGAGCGGGCCGAACAGCTACAGCAAAACCTACAGCTACGACGCCAGCTACGGTCACAACACCAGCGTCAGCGAGACCATTGCCGGAAC
>JALOAH010000248.1 GCA_023228865.1 Porticoccaceae bacterium
TGCCCGTCGCGAACCATGGCCAGCGGCTCATCGATCCCCGGGCCGTGAACGTAGTGGGTGGTGACCGTTCCGCCGGAGCTGGTCGTGATCTCGAAGGCGATGTCCTCGCCGTCGTAGACGTAGGTGTGAACCGTGGCGCCGGT
The DNA here is from genome assembly GCA_023228865.1 of Porticoccaceae bacterium. Next base: position 144 of record JALOAH010000248.1, read on the forward strand.
GGCGTCGGTGAGGCTCTTCTCGATCCGCCGGCCGAACGGGTCGTAGGTGAACGTGATGCTCGTTCCGGTTTTCTGTGCCCCAATCAGCTGCCCCAGGCCGTTCCAGACAAGGCTCCAGCTGCCGCCGGGCAGCGTCCGGCTGGTCTGGTTGCCGAGCGCGTCGTAGCCGTAGCCCCCCTGACTGCCGGTGCTCATCCGGCCCGCGGCATCGTGGCTGTAGGACTCGGCGCCTGTGGGACCGCTCGTGCGGTTGCCGGCTGGGTCCCAGGAGTAGGTCTCCGTGCTGGCGCCGGCCGCCTGCGAGAGCCGGTAGAGCGCGTCGTAGCCGTACAGGGTGGCGGCGCCGTTCTCGCTGCGCTGCAGGCGGTTGCCCACCAGGTCGTGGTCCGGGTAGCCGATCTCGAGCAGGGAAGCGCCGCCGCTGTCCTGATAGAGAATCCCGGCCAACCAGTCGCGCTCGGGCGCATAGCTGTAGCCGGTGGCGACCCCGTTCGGGTAGAGCAGGCTGCTGCGCCGGGAGCGGGCGTCGTAGCCGAAGCTGAAGAGGCCTGCGGCGCTGCTGGCGAGGCTCTGCAGCCGGCCGGCGCCGTCGTAGCCGTAGCCGATCGATTCACCGCTGGAGTAGGAGGTTTGCGTCTTCTGGCCGGCGCCGTTGTAGCTGTAGCTGATACTGCGGCCAGCCGAATCGCTCACCTGGGTGAGCAGGCCGGAGGCGTCATAGCCGAAGCTGTAACCGATGGCGGCGTTGCCGGCGCTCTGCAGCCGTCCCTGCGCATCGTAGCTGAAGCTGGCCGTTTCGCCGGTGAGGTGGTCGGTGCGGCCGATGAGCTTGCCGTCCGGGCGGTACTGCCAGCTGGCCAGGATCTGATCGGCGCCGTCGATCTCGCCGTTGCCGTTGGTGTCCAGAACCCGGCTTTGCAGCTGGCCGCCGGCATCGTAGCCGTACAGCACGGTATGGCCCAGCGCATCGGTTTCGTCCGGTGGGGTGGTAGCCCTTTGGGAATATGGTTCTTCTGGTTTAAATTGTTCCACGGTAGCTTCAGCCGTCCACTGATGGCCGCCGGTGGCCAGTCGATGCACAGACGGCTCTCCACATACAATTAACCGGATTATTTTGGACATACCGATAAAGATTCACATCCCCCCAGCAAACCCGGGGATCACGAGAAATAAACCGCCCCTCCATCGGATCATAATACCGCGCCCGATAGTAATAGAGCCCCAACTCCTTATCCCACTCCCGGCCGGTATAGGCATAGCTATCGGAAATTAAAATTTAGGGGCTTGACCCTTCCGATCCAGTTTGCTCCCAATAAATATCTATAAACTTTTTATATCTTAAGTTTAACTTGAAGGACATAAACCTCTCATCAATTTCTTCTTTTTTAGCAAAGAGCGGGTTTCTTAAAAATCTAATTATTTTTACCTGACTAGCTTCACATAAAAATAAAACACCTTCGAGAACACATTCAGTGTTATTTAAAAACATGCCTTCAACTTCCTCATGGAAGAATTCAGCAAAAACACCATCACGTGGTATTTCTATAAGATTCAAAAATTCGGCCATTGACTTAGGATGTGAACAGTCCTTTGCCTTTAACGCTGCCTCTTCAAGAATATTCCAAAATTGATCCATGTTAGCGTAATATAATGTTTTCGGATTCTCCATTAAACATTCAAGTGTTTCATGAGTTCCCGAGCATATCCCATTGGCAAATACGCTTTGTAGGCCAAAAGTCATAAGTCTTACTGTAATTAACAGCGTAATCATACATCTTAAAACATGCTTAGCCATAATCATTCTCCATATATCTGGCTATCTTATAAGGTTAATTGTTCCGTTTTCTCCTTCTTGAAGAATATTCCATACTTCATTGCACTGTCCAGGCTCGATAGTAATGCAGCCAGCTGAGCCTCTATTAGTCTCACTGTAGCCACAGTGTATTTGAATCCAATCGGCATAAGGCAGATTATTGTTATTTGGATTAGGCATGGGCCCTAATGTTGAGATAGCATTTTCTAGTCTAATGGCCGGTGTTTTACGTTTATGGCCTGTAGCGCTGAAATAACCACTATAGGTTCCTGGGCGAATTCCTGGGTTAGCATTAGTCGGATTTGGCCAAGAACTTACATTAACTTCGGCTATTTTACCATTGTCGCCAATCACAAGCATCTTTCCGCCATAAGTAATCCCATTCCTTCCACCTCGATCGCTAACAATCGCTCGCCACAAGCCAAGCGGATCTATCCAGTTTTCCGGATTATTTTGGACATACCCAAACAGGTTCACATCGCCCGCGGCGAATCCCAGGGGATCTTTCGAGATAAACCGGCCTTCCATCGGATCGTAGTAGCGGGCGCGGTAGAAGTACAGGCCCGTCTCCGGATCGAACTCCCGGCCGGTGAATCCGAAGGGCTGCTCCAGCGCACCGG
>JALOAH010000250.1 GCA_023228865.1 Porticoccaceae bacterium
GCATTTTCTCTGAACTGGGGTGTAGAGATCCATTGGGCCACGTCAGACAGCTCGTCAGCATCAGTCTATGCTGCATGTTCGTCCATACGAGTTCGCATCACAAGCTTAACAAGGCCAAGCACAATCGCCCAATGCAAAAAAATAAAAAAGGGGTAAAAAAGTGGAAAATAAAAAAGGTAAAAAAGGCGGTAAAAAAGGGGTCGTATCAAATATTTTTATAAAAAAGGGTCGTATCAAATATTTTTAACCAGCCGCCCATAGCTTAAGGAAACTCTGATTAATGTCATTCCCGCGCAGGCGGGAATCTATAATCGCTTGATTTTTCTGGACTCCCGCCTTCGCGGGAGTGACGAAAATAGATTTAATCAGAGCCTCCTTAACCAGATATTCGATACACCCCTATTTTCCCAGCTTTTTTTGAGATCCCCAAAAAGCCAGCCCGTACAGCTATTCTGATGGTGTTAATCCGAAGCCTGGCTTTCTGCTGAGGTGGCCTGGGCGCGGCTGATCACATAGGCGCGAATAGCCTCAATATTTGCGATGCTGTAATTGTCTTTGAAGGAAACCATGCCCAGGGATGTGAGGGCACCGTCGTAGACGATGGCTTTCCAGGCCTCCTGGCTTGCCAGTGCGCTGCTGTACCTGAGATCTTTAATCACACCAGCGCTGAGGGCGCCACCGCCATGGCAGAAGCCGCAGGTGGTGTGGTAGAGCTGTTCGCCCCGCTTGATGGTGGGCTCATCGGCAAATTGTTGCGGTGGTTGCAGGGGAGCAGTTGCCAGGGGGGTTGCGCTGGGCAAATGTGCGCTGCCATTGAGGGCAAAGGTGAGAACGCGACTTTTGTTGCGCAGGGGCTTGCCGTCATTCCACAGCAGTTCGCCGCCAGACAAGGCCATGCCGCCACCGAGGCCGACCATCACACTGATATATTGAACGCCATCCACGGCATAGGTAATGGGGGCTGCCTGAATGCTGCTTTGGCCGTCAAAAGACCAGAGTTTCTCACCCGATGCAGCTTTGTAGGCGCTGAAATGGCCATTGCCTTCTCCCTGAAAAACCAGGCCGCCAGCGGTGGTGAGAACGCCGCCATTCCAGGGGCCGCTATGGGCGACACGCCATACCTCTTTTTGCGTGATGGGGTTCCAGGCAATCAACTTACCTTTGAAGGATTTTTTAATCTCTTCCCGCGCCTGCTTATCTGTGGGAGGAATAAAGGGGGCGAGGTCGACGCCCAAATTCATGCCCTTGGCCAGCGGCTTGAAGTCGGGATCGGTTTTATAGGCGGCGGCGCCGTCCAGCGTGGGGATGTATACCAGACCTGTATTCGGGTTGAAGGCCATAGGCTGCCAGTTGTGGGCGCCGAGGCTGCCGGGAATGCCTATCCACATCTCGTCGGTTTTGGAGTAGCGGGCATCAGGGTTGAATTGCGGCCGCCCGGTTTTTGGATCAACACCGGTTGCCCAATTTACCTCTGTGTAGGGTTGTGCGGAAATAAACTCGCCGTTGCTGCGGTCGATGATATAGAAAAAGCCGTTTTTAGGCGCCTGCATCAGCACTTTTCTGGTTTTCCCTTTAATGGGCAGGTCGGCCAGAATCATGTGCTGGGTGGCGGTGTAGTCCCATTCGTCCCCCGGCACTTGCTGGAAGTGCCAGACATATTCGCCGGTATCCGGTTTTAGCGCCAGAATGGAAGAAACAAAGAGATTGTCGCCGCCATCTTCGGAGCGCAGTTTCTGGCTCCAGTAAGAGCCGTTGCCAACGCCCAGATAGAGCAAATCCAGCTCCGGGTCGTAGGCCATGGAATCCCAAACGGTGCCGCCGCCGCGCCCGCCTTTGTCATCCCACCAGCGGCCGCTCCAGGTGGATTGCGCCAGCCGCGCCATAATATCGTCGGATGCGGCATTGTCGGCCACGCCGGGTTTGCCGGGCACGGTGTAGAAACGCCACAGCTGCTCGCCGCTTTTGGCGTCGTAGGCGGTCACATAACCTCTAACACCAAATTCAGCACCGCTGTTGCCGATAATGACCTTGCCTTTGACAATGCGCGGCGCGCCGGTAATGGTGTAGTTGAGAGATGTATCGACGGTCATCTGAGACCAGCGCTGCTGGCCGCTTTTGGCATCGATGGCAATGAGCCTGCCATCGAGAGCGCCAACATAAACCATGCCATCCCAGTAGGCAACGCCGCGATTCACGACATCGCAGCAGCCTTTGATGGCCGTTTCTCCTGGAACCTTGGGGTCGAATTGCCACAGCAGACCACCGGAAACAGCGTCAAAGGCCTGAACCTTTGACCAGGCGCTGCTGGTGTAGAGAACGCCGTCGACAACCAGCGGTGTGGCTTCCTGACCTCTGCTGGTATCGAGATCATAAAACCAGGCCAGTCCCAGCTTGCCAACATTGTTCTGATCAATCTGATCGAGGGGGCTGTAGCGAGCCTCATCGTAGCTGCGCCCGTGGGAAAGCCAGTTATGGGGCTCCCTGTCGGCATTGATGATGCGGTTGCCAAAATCCGGGGCGTCGGCGATGCTGAGGGTTGCAAGGGGCGCGAGCAAGGCCAGCATGCAGATAG
>JALOAH010000251.1 GCA_023228865.1 Porticoccaceae bacterium
GAGAGCTCAGGCGCGTAGCGCTGTCGGCAAACTGCTCGCCCAGTACACGGTAGTTCTGGCTGAGCTCTTTAAGCATCGCGGCAGATTTTACAAAGTGATCGGCCACATCTTGTTGATAGAGGTGGTGCTGGTCTTCGGTGCGCTGCAGGGTTTCCTGCAGTTCGCGCTGCTTTTTCTGCTGAGGGGAGAGAAAGCGAGCGAGCAGGCCGCCAAGGGCGAGGCCCACGAGAAAGCAGACAAGGGCGATCAGCAGAGTAGTGGTTTCCACAACAAAATCCTTAGCGACTGACTGGCGATACGGAAAGTATACTTTATTGGCGGGGCTTGGGCATCGTATCGTACTCTGAAGCTGTGCGGATGCTTTATTACGAAATCCAAATAATCTGTCCTCACTCAGAGCCTGCCCTGACACTGCGGGCCATTAGCGCCGAATCCGCAGAGTAGATTAAGAGAGTAGCCAGGGTAGTAGTTGTCTTGCTATCCCGTTTGCCGAGTTGTTGGGGAGGGCGAGGAACCATACAATAGCAGGCTTTTCGTGAGGAGGTCTCGGTGTCATTGAAACGCAGTGAAACTATCTTGATTGAAGGTCCAGCGGGTGCGCTGGAAGTTAGTCATCACGATGTCTCCACTGAGCACTCTCCACCGTGGGTGGCGGTGGTCTGTCATCCTCACCCGCTATACGATGGTACGATGAACAACAAAGTGGTCACCATCCTGGTTCGAACCTACACGGCTTTGAACATACCGGCAGTGCGATTTAATTTCCGGGGTGTCGGCTCAAGCGAGGGTGAGCATGCAGAGGGAATTGGTGAGGTGGATGACCTTGTGGCGGTCGCCTCCTGGGCCCGCCAGCGCCATCCGGGCGCAAGGTTGCTGCTCGCGGGTTTTTCGTTTGGCTCAGGAGTGGCGGGGAATGGCGTCTTTGAGCTTGCTGATGTCGATCACCTGACCTTGGTGGCGCCGCCGGTGGGGCGCTACGGCTTCACCAGCCTTAGTTCTTTCCCATGCCCCTGGGCGCTGGCAATGGGAGAGCAGGACGAACTGGTGGATCCGGCTGGGGTGTTCGCCTGGGCGGAGCGCCAATCGCCATCCCCGCGGGTGCTCAGATTGCCGGAGGCCGGCCACTTTTTTCACGGCCACCTGGTGCAGCTGCGCGAGGGACTGATAGAAATTCTTCGCGACCAGTTGCAGCTGTGATGGTTGGGCGCTAAAGTGGCGCCCGTTTTACCAACCCCCTTTCTGTGTATCAAACCATCTATGTCTACGCCACTCGAACGCTACCAGCGCGATCTTGCCAGTCCTGGGTTCGTGCACGATAGCTCTCAGGAGCAGGCAGTGCGGCATTTGCAGCGCCTGTACGACGACCTGATCGCCGCCGATAGTGGTAGCGGCGGCTTGCTTGGGCGCCTATTGGGCAGGCGCAAGCAGACGTCTGTGGTCAAAGGGCTGTATTTCTGGGGCGGGGTCGGCCGCGGCAAGACCTACCTGATGGACAACTTCTACGAAAGTTTGCCTTTTCAGAACAAGATGCGCGCTCACTTTCACCGCTTTATGCGCCGTGTGCAGCGCGACTTGGTGGACTTCAAGGGTGAGAAGAACCCCCTTGAAAAGGTGGCCGACCGTATTGCCGCCGAGGCGCGGGTGATCTGCTTCGATGAGTTCTTCGTCTCGGACATCACCGATGCCATGATTCTCGGTACACTCTTCGAGCACCTTTTTGCCCGTGGTGTGATCCTGGTGGCTACCTCCAATATCGTGCCGGATGGCCTGTATCGAGACGGTCTGCAACGACAGCGCTTTCTGCCGGCCATTGCGTTGATCAAGAAACACTGTGAAGTGATCAACGTTGACGGGGGCACGGACTACCGGCTCAGAGCCTTGGAGCAGGCCGAAATCTATCATTCCCCACTCGATGCGGGTGCGGAGCAGGCTCTCAGTGCAGCCTTTCAGAGCTTGGTGCCCGCTGCCGAAGAGGTTCGGGAAGGGGTGAATATTCAGGTGGAGGGGCGCTCTATCCCGTGCCGCTTCGTGGGTGAAGATGTCGTATGGTTTGGCTTTCGGGCACTCTGTGATGGTCCGCGCAGTCAAAATGACTATATTGAGATTGCCCGCGAGTTTCACGCTGTCTTGGTAAGCAATGTGCCGGTGATGACCGCTGCCATGGAAGACCAAGCGCGACGTTTTATCAATATGGTAGATGAATTTTACGATCGCGGTGTTAAACTAATCCTCTCTGCTGAGGCCAGCCTGGCGGAGATCTATGCCGGCAGTCGCCTCGCCTTCGAGTTTGAACGCACTCGCAGTCGCCTGCTGGAGATGCAATCCCAGGAGTACCTGGCCCGGGAGCACAAGCCCTAAGGCACTTTATTTTCCGCTATCTCCCGGCCCTTTTTGGGGCTGTTGGAGAAAAACGCGAATGCCCCTTGAAAAGCCTTGGGGCGATAGGTAGAATTCGCGCTCTTTTTTGAACCCCTCTGACATCAGGCAGGGACATCAGGCAGGACTCGATGAAAACATTTAGTGCAAAGCCCGAAACCGTACAGCGCGACTGGTTTGTGGTCGACGCCACC
>JALOAH010000252.1 GCA_023228865.1 Porticoccaceae bacterium
GGGGTAAATCGTTGCAATGGTGTCTGACACAACATCCGTCACGAAGGTGGCTGTAGCATTATCCAGCGTGGCACCGATTCCCTGGAATACAGTGGTTTTTGCTGTCATGGGCGCTACCTCCCAAGCTTGATATCGGACATGGGCTGCACGTCGAGACCGCCCCGTTTAGACGTATCAGCGAGGCTTTCCGCTTGTTCTGCATTGACACAATTCGGCGTGTCAGAGAGTTCGCCAGGGTTGGCCCGGCACTGCGCCAACCGCTCAGCACGCTCAATAGTGTTTTCTTTGTACCAGCTAACGGACTGGACGACTTCGGCCTGTTCCTGTTTGCAGCCTGTCAATGTAGAAGCGATGATCAAGGGAAGAATGATTCTCTTCATTTCCGCACCTCCAAGGCATCGGAATCAATGACAAATCTGCTGGCTTTCATAGCGTGGGAAACTTCGACCGCATCCAAAATACGGAACGCAACCAGGGTACGAACGGCGCTTTCACGCATTCCACCCCAGGATGGACCAGCTTCAAAGCGTCGCCCGGCGTTTTGCCACGATAGCCCCATGCAAGTGAGGCAGCAGGCCGTCGCCATGAGGACGTATCCCCAATTAGCCAAAGGTTCGTCGTGGAAGAACAGTGGCAGAGTGAAGCCCCAGCCTAGAGCGGCAAAATAGAGGGTGGTAAGAGCGGCGAAGATGGTTACCCCATCGAGGGCCATCATGTGCGGCGCAAGGCGCATCAACTCTTTCGCTTGGCCTAGCCGGTGAACGCAACTCCAGAACCGATAGAGACCAACGCTTATGAGCGTTACTGGGACAAGCGTAAAAACAAAAAAAGCATTCATGACAGCCCCCTTAGCGACGCAGTGAAAAGTTCATGGGCTCGACGTTGAGGCTGCCGCGTTTGGCCGCTTCCTCCATAGCCATTTCCTGTTCGCGCTGTTCTTGAATCCGGTCTTCGGCTTCGGCCACCATCGCGTACATTTGCAGCTTCGTTTGTTCGTTGGCAATCATGGCCTGTTCAGCCGCGATACGGCCTTGCAGCTCCTGAATGTCTTTCGGGTCTTGGGTGGTGTTGATGCGGTCCATCAACTGGTCAATTTGGTTCAGGCGCTCGCGAGCGGCATCGTAGGCATCCAGGGCGAAGGCTTTATCCTGGGCACCTTTCACTGCCCGTGCTTCACAGCCCAACCGCTGGGCATTTACCTGAATATGGGCGCAGCCGTCAAAAACCTGATTCTCGTTGTAGATTTCAGCGGCACGACCAGATAGCCCGGCATAGCCATCGTTCCGCACAGCGTCATAAACGCCCTGCCATTCAGTCGGCAGGTATTCGCGGTAACGGGGGTCATTCAGAACGGTGCCAAGGCCGCGACCACCTGTAAGGGCCTTGTATTCGCGCTCCATGCCATCGATCTGCTCAACCATCTGGTCGTATTGCATTTTCCACTTTGCAATCGTCTCAATCTGGTTGGTGACTTGCTGAGCAATAGAAGCGCCGTCAGTGACGGGAATTTGTGCATTGGCCTCATGGTTGCCGAAGAGCATCCAAGCGGATACACCGGCCACGGCCAGAATTTTGATAGTAGACATGGTTACCACTCCTTGTTGAATCAGGAGGGCATCGGGCTGGCGTAAAGCCAAGGCCATTCAGTTGTTAGCTGTCTTGGTTCCCATCCAGAACCGTACCTTGAAGGCGATTAAACAACGCGTCTTTCCGTGTGGTCATGCTGTCTGTTCCAGCAAGTCATACCGGGCGCAGCGCGGAGCCGGTCAAGCAGATGGGCGATACCCATTCAAAAAAGCACTGGCAAGACAATTTCAGCGTTACCAGTTGCTGCGTTCGATTATAAATATTTCACTCAAATACGGAACATTAATTAGCTCATCCAGTGCCTGATCTACAGTCCTGAACCAGACCTGCTTTCCATTGTCGTTGACGACTTTCCGTATATCACCATCGCTTTCAATCCACAGTGCGTAGCCTTTTTCACGACTCGCTTTCAGGACAATCTGCACGTCACCATTCCTATCCAGGCTGTCACAGTAGCCATCAAGCTCACTGTAACGAGTCGTATTTTGTACGGTAGGACGCACTCTCTGGATTCTCTTGTTGTCAGTTAATTTGCGTCGAAGACGCCTTTTTCCCCGAAAGGGCCAAAGGCCCGCAGGCGGGCGGCGTGTCCAGTTTGGCTCGGGCTGGTACTGTTGTTTCTGGTGTTACTCTTATTGGTATTACTCATGTTGGTAGTACTCTTACTGGTATATCCCCTTATTTCCCATGCCATGGTTGTCCATGCCGTGGCTAGCCATCCCATGGTGAGCCATCCTATGGTTTTTGGGGGGATGGTGGCGCTGGGGGGTCTGTGACAACGTGAGTCCACCGGATTCTTCCATCTTCGTCCCGAATGCGATCTTGCAGAAAGTAGCCGGCTGATTGCATTCCCTTTCGTGCATGCACCCATTGCTGCTCGCTTAGCCGGAAGACTTTGCGGATATACCAGATATGAATCTGGAAGCCATCGCTTCTTCCAAGCATCCAGGCTAGAAGTACCCGGGCACGCCACCCAATG
>JALOAH010000253.1 GCA_023228865.1 Porticoccaceae bacterium
ATGACCGCGCTGCCGACCCATCCGATCGGCCGGTTGGCCGCCCGCTTGACGACGGTCATCAGCCGGGTGAAGTGCAGCAGCAGCCACATCAGCAGGCCGCCCGCGGCCGCGGCCACGCCGGCCCAGCCCAGGGCACGCCAGGCACCCCAGAGCACGGCGATGATCAACAGGGGAATGAGAAGACGCTGAGTATTCATGGCAGGATTGTCGGCTGTATGCCGGCCTGTGCGATGACGGTTTACGCGTATGCACCCGGCGCGGATCAGGCCAAAGTTCGCGCCAGCTCCATCGCCTCCTCGATGCGGTCAACGCCGTGGATGGTCAGTGCGGCGCGTTTGCTGACCGCAATCTGCGCCAGATAGTGCATGAGGCTGTTGGGAATGCTACGCGGACCTCACCTCAGGTTGGCACTTGAATATGCGTCTACCGGATTGAAATAGCGTAGCACGGCATCACATTCTTGTCAGCCGTGAACAGCGCGCTGTCGCCAAGCCGACAGCGCAAACCCCAAGCTTTTGACCCACAAGAAAGTGCCGCAGCAGGCAAAAATAACCGCAAATCCATACGCAGGAAGAAGGTTGCGGACGTTGATCGCATGCCACGATGTGGTGTCAATATAGCCCACCATGGCAGCTCTGACGACAACAGCCCCAGCAACCGCCAACGAGAATAACCAAAGTCCTGAGTACTGAGGGTGCTGTCTGATGAAGAAGCCATACAGTGCAACACCCAACAAACCTAGCAAGCTCATGGTTGAGATCAAATAGCCATAGGGTATCCGCAGTTTCTCCAGTGCCGCCAGCTTGCTTGTTGCTTCAGGGTCCAAAAGGCTTCGTGCAGCTTGTTCGGTCCAGAAGAATGTCGCTTTGTCAATATGAACCGTAAATTCGGGGGTTTTAATTTCTGAGATTGAAGTGGGCCCCAGTGTGCTGAACTTGAAGGGCTTGCCGCCGATTTCAAGCACGCAATCCTCGGGATCACATTCGGCTTCCATGACATACCTGCTGACGTACGCAAACTTGAGATCAAGCTCAGCCAAATGACGCTCTACATCGGGTGCAGCATGGGTGGTTACGTCCAAGGAGGGTGAGGCTGGTGCAGAAAATGCTGGTTTATTCAGAGAGTTGCTGGCAATCCAGCCGCTGAGATGCATCTTGTTTTTTTCGGAGAACGCTGGTTTCAGTGTCTCGACTGAGCCCAATGTCACTCGCCACAAGTCAATGGTTCTTCTATGGTCGGAGGACCATGCCGGTGTATCGATGGCAGCGGTTCGATTGAAGATGATCCAGTTCAAAGATTCGATGGTCGAGATCAGAAAATCAGGAATTCTGGTCAAGGCCATTCGAGGCATCATGCCGGTATTCAAGGGCTTGCATGGAATACGACTTTGCTCGCAAGCCAACTCAATGTCTTGGGACAGCGACTGGTAAAAACGTTCAGCTGTTTGGGCGCTCGCATGAAATCCCTTGCTGGCCGCGGCGCTGAGAAGGGCCCAGGCAAACGAGGCGCCCGAAATTTCATCAGGTAATTTTTCTGGCAAATCGGATCCGAATTTTGCCCAAGAGGATGCCTTCAAAATTGGTGCGACTTGAGCGGCAGCGGGGCTGATCTTTTCGGCATATGTCAAGGCTTGCTTGGAGACCGGGACGTATGGTGAACTGGAAGGTGCATCAATTCTTTGCAGCGAACCCATGGCCTCTCGAAACGCTCCCTGGCGAAACACGTTGGTGGTCAAAGTGTCGTAGTAAGTCCATGTCGAATATACAACAATACCGCTGACAACAGAAAACCCAAACAAAAAAACAAGAGAATGTTTTGCCGAGCGTTGAACTTTTGAAATCAATGATCCATTGCTCAGCCATAAGCTTGAGAACAAGACGGCCAAGGAAGGGTATATCCAAATGGATTCTTCCCGGGTGTACCAATATCCGCCAAAAGAGAGACCTGCCAGCAAGCCGTACATTGTGGTGAACCAGGAGAATTTTTTCTGCTGAAAATCCAGCATCAGCAAACTGAGCGTCAGCAGCGCAAATACAAAGTAGAGCGGCTCCCGCATGAAAACTCTTGCTTCACCGCTCCACAGGCTGGGGTTGATGGCCAGCAAGGCCGCCAGGGCTACCGTCAACAGGCTGGAGCGGGTGGCGCGGTACACCGCTGCAGTGGTTGCAAATATGGCCAGCACATAGACAGCATATTCCACCAGCTTGTATGGCGCGTGCACTTTGTTTGAAAAGGCCGCGACAATCGACATCATGGGTCCTTTGGTCAACGTCAATTCGTTGTAGGCCCCCAACCATTGTCCGGCAATGAGTGACCGTGTCCAATTGAAGAACAGTTCACTGTCGTGAGGGGCGGCGGTCTTGACCGGAATGCTGATACCGATTTTCAGAAAAAATCCCAAGCCACACAGCATCACTACCATCAAGGCTGTTGCTACCGCTTTGGGATTGAACGCGGGGCCGTGTTCTTTGTTGTATTGATGGGGCATCATATTTTCCGATCGGGAAACACAAAGAACTTCATGCCCATGTAGGTGAAGATGGCGGTGCAGCCAGAAGCCATT
>JALOAH010000008.1 GCA_023228865.1 Porticoccaceae bacterium
ATATCGCTCGAGAGCGCGGCTATGAGCTGGATATGCCGGGCTATGACGCCTGTATGGCGGCGCAGAAGGCTCGAGCCCGCGCTGCCAGCCAGTTTGGCGTCGACTACACCGCCGGAATTCATGTCAGTGGTGCCACTCGATTTGTCGGCTACGGCGCTACCCAAAGCAGTGGTCAGATTGTCGGTCTTTTTGTCGATGGCCAGGAAGTCGATGAAATCAGTGAAGGTCAGCAGGCCGTGGTGATTTTGGACGAAACGCCCTTTTATGCCGAATCCGGCGGCCAGGCTGGAGACAGTGGCTATCTGGAGGCTGCTGAAGGTCGTTTTGAGGTTCGCGATTGCCGCAAACAGGGCAGCGTGCACCTCCATATTGGCCAGATGCTGACGGGTACCTTGAAAAAATCCGCTGCCGTTGAATCCGAAGTGGATGGGCGAGTGCGAAGCGCCACGGCTCTGAATCACTCCGCCACCCACCTTCTCCACGCCGCCCTTCGCGAAGTGCTCGGAGATCATGTCACCCAGCAGGGTTCCCTGGTAAATTCACAGCGCCTGCGCTTTGATTTCTCTCACCCTGAAGCCCTGAGCCAAAAACAGATTCATGACATCGAAAAGCGGGTGAATGAAGAAATTCGCCGCAATACGCCGGTACAAACCGAATTGTTGGCCATGGAGGCGGCACAGCAAAAAGGTGCCATGGCACTTTTTGGTGAAAAATACGGCGACGAAGTTCGTGTTCTCACCATGGGCGAGGGCTTTTCCATTGAATTGTGCGGCGGCACCCACGCAACCCGCACCGGCGATATTGGCATCATGAGAATAGTTTCTGAAGCCGGCATTGCCTCTGGCGTGCGCCGAATAGAGGCGGTCACCGGCAGCAACGCCCTGACCCTGTTTGATGAGCTGGATGGCACCCTGGATAGGGTGGCGGCGACCTTAAAAACATCCCGCTCCCAGCTTGAAGAAAAGGCTCGCCAGCTACAGGAACAGAACCGCCTCCTCGCCAAGGAAGTGGATGTCCTTAAAATGAAGCTGGCCAGCTCCTCCGGCAGCGACATTCTGGCATCTGCCCGGGATATTGGCGGTGCCAGGGTGCTGGCTATGACCGTGGATGGCGCCGACGCCAAAACCCTGCGGGATCTTGTCGATCAGATGAAGTCGCGGGTTGATGATGGCGTTTTTCTTCTTGCCGCAGTGGAGGGTGACAAGGTTGCTCTGACGGCTGGTGTCACCAAAAACCTGACTATGAAAATTAAAGCCGGTGATTTGATGAAGTTTGCCGCCGAACCCCTGGGTGGCAAAGGCGGTGGGCGTCCGGATATGGCTCAGGGGGGCGGCACCAACCCGGAAAAATTGCCCGAAGTCCTGGAATCTGTGTATGGCTGGGTGGAAAGCCAGCTAAGCAATTGAACCCAAGGCAATTAAACTGCTTCGCACGGGGCTTTTTTTGGTGTTTAATTGCCGCCTTTTGCAAGAACCGATTGAGTCGTTCACAAGCTGGAAACCGCTGACAACGCGGAGTACGCTCAGGGGGTAAACATCTCGACCTGAGCGGCGACCGGTAAACAGGTTCTGGCGCTATGGTGACAATTTGGGAGTGAATCAAAAACCATGAGTTTGATCGTTCAAAAATACGGTGGCACGTCTGTAGGCAGTGTTGAGCGTATCGAGGCTGTTGCCGACAAGGTCAAGGCTTTCTCTGCCACTGGCCACCAGGTTGTGGTGGTGGTTTCCGCCATGAGCGGTGAAACCAATCGTCTTATCGGGCTTGCCAATCAAATCCACGAAAGCCCCAACCCGCGGGAAATGGATGTTCTTGTTTCCACGGGTGAGCAGGTCACTATCGCCCTGCTTGCCATGGCGCTGGAAAAGAAAGGTTGCCCGGCGCGATCCTATACCGGAACCCAGGTGAAAATTCTCACCGATAACGCCCACACCAAGGCGCGAATCCAGGATATTGATACCGCGCGGATGAAAGCGGATCTCGATAACGGTTATGTGCTGGTAGTTGCGGGTTTCCAGGGTGTGGATCCCGACGGCAATATCACCACTCTTGGCCGCGGCGGTTCCGACACCACAGCGGTGGCGCTTGCCGCTGCCCTCAAAGCGGATGAATGTCAGATATACACCGATGTCGACGGGGTCTACACCACAGATCCCAGGGTTGAGCCCAGGGCTCGCCGTCTCGACAAGATTACGTTTGAAGAAATGCTCGAAATGGCCAGTCAGGGCTCCAAGGTATTGCAGATTCGCTCGGTGGAATTTGCGGGCAAATACAGGGTTCCGCTGCGGGTGCTGTCCAGTTTTCAGGATGGGCCGGGCACGTTGATTACTCTTGAAGAAGGGGTTGAAATGGAAAATCCAATTGTTGCAGGTATCGCCTTTAACCGCGATGAGGCCAAACTCACCATTCAGGGCATTCCCGACAGCCCTGGTGTGGCCTACCAGATTCTTGGTCCGGTGAGCGACGCCAATATTGAAGTTGACGTTATTGTGCAGAATGTGGCGGAAGATGGCACCACCTCGCTGACCTTTACCGTACATCGCAATGATATGAAAAGAGCGGCTTCTATTCTTGAAGCGGTGGCCAAAACCCTTGACGCCAAGCCCCCGGTCACCGACGACAGAATTGCCAAGCTCGCCATTGTGGGTGTTGGCATGCGTTCCCACGCGGGCGTGGCCGCCAAGATGTTTAAGGCTTTGGCCAGCGAAAACATTAATATTCAAATGATCAGTACATCGGAAATCAAAATAACCGTGGTTATTGAAGAAAAATACCTCGAACTTGCTGTTCGGGCGCTACATTCCGCCTTTGAGCTGGAAGCAGCTGAAAATGTTGACTAAAACAATTATATTGAGATCATTGCTGAAAAATGGGTAATAAGTCCTGCCAATTTTTCAGTAATGATTAATAATAAAAACATACTCAAGAACGAAGCTGATCCATGAGGGTCAAACAAGCAGATAGAAATAGGAGATTGACATGCTGATTTTAACGAGAAGGGTTGGAGAAACTCTGGTTGTTGGTGATGATGTCACCGTGACCGTTTTGGGTGTGAAAGGTAATCAGATTCGTTTGGGAGTTAACGCTCCGAAAGACGTGTCCGTTCACCGCGAAGAAATTTATCAGCGCATACAGCAGGAAAAAAGTCAGGATAAAGACTGATGTCAAAGGGCTGTTAGCGCCTTTTGCCATGATTTACCCCTTTGATTATTCTCGCGGTATGGTATGATGCCGCCCTCGCAAACAGGGATGAACTTCCACCGGAAGTGAGTCGGTTTTACTGTTGCAGTTACGGTGAGGTGGCCGAGTGGCTGAAGGCGCTCCCCTGCTAAGGGAGTATAGGCTAATCCCCTATCGAGGGTTCGAATCCCTCCCTCACCGCCAAATTAAAAACCCCGGCTTTGACCGGGGTTTTTTATGGCTGTTTTGGGCAGTTGTTGAATATTTCAGTGGTTATATTGCCTGGCCGGAAAATTGCGGCATTACATACTGAAATTGGGGGCTTGCCCTGATATTTCAGGCTTAAAGGTAATTGCTGTTCGGTAACCGTTTACTAGCAGGTTCGCTGCCCTGCGCAGCGCTTAGGTTCTCGGCTCGAATCACCCGATCCCGGCGCGAAAATTCCGGGAACTGATGCAGCTTTTGAACCGAGCGGTTGGTGTAACTCTGAGGTGGTGATTCGACTTCCCCGCTCAGGCTTTGGCTGCTTTGTTCGATGGTCTCTTCGCTACCGTGAAAACCCTTCTATACTGTGCGGGGGAGCCTGTTATCTGGCCTGGGTAATACTTGACTAAATTAGTCGGGTATGACAAAGTGGCTGGTAGCAGTAAATCGTCGCCTTGAGGTAACCATAGTATGTCGCAGCAACAGATTGAAAAGGTCATTAAGCGTGATTACGCGGCTGGTTTCAGCACCGATATTGAAGCGGAGACGCTTCCGCCCGGCCTGAATGCGGACGTCATCCGGTTTATTTCCGCTAAAAAAAATGAGCCGGAATGGCTGTTGCAGTGGCGTCTCGAAGCCTATGAAATCTGGAAGGCGATGGAAGAGCCCACCTGGGCGCACGTCCATTATCCGCAAATCAATTTTGACGAAATATCCTATTTTTCTTCGCCCAAAAGTCTGGAAAACAGACCCAAAAGTCTCGATGAAGTCGACCCGGAACTTCTCGCCACCTACGACAAATTGGGTATTCCTCTCCATGAGCAGCAAATTCTTGCCGGCGTCGCCATGGATGTGGTGTTTGACTCCGTGTCGGTAGTGACCACCTTTCGCGAAAAACTGGCGGAAGCCGGAGTTATTTTCTGCCCCATCTCGGAAGCGGTGCGGGAATACCCAGAGTTGGTGCGCAAATATCTGGGCACGGTGGTGCCCCGTGCCGACAACTATTATGCCGCCTTGAACAGTGCTGTTTTCAGTGACGGCTCCTTCGTCTACATTCCCAAAGGGGTGCGCTGCCCGATGGAATTGTCCACCTATTTTCGTATCAACGAAGCCTCAACCGGCCAGTTTGAGCGCACCCTGATTGTTGCCGACGAAGGCAGTCACGTCAGCTATCTTGAAGGCTGCACCGCGCCCATGCGCGATGACAATCAGCTCCATGCCGCGGTGGTAGAGCTTGTCGCCCTCGACAATGCCGAAATCAAATACTCAACGGTGCAGAACTGGTACCCAGGGGATGAAAACGGTAAAGGCGGTATTTACAACTTTGTCACCAAGCGCGGCGTCGCCTACACCAATTCGAAAATTTCCTGGACACAAGTGGAAACCGGCTCCGCGATCACCTGGAAGTACCCGAGCTGTATTTTGCGCGGTGATAACAGTATTGGCGAATTCTACTCTGTTGCCCTTACCAACAATCTGCAGCAGGCGGACACGGGCACCAAGATGAGCCATTTTGGCAAAAACACCAAGTCCACCATTATCTCCAAAGGCATTTCCGCAGGCCGCAGTTCCAATGCCTATCGCGGCTTGGTGCGCATGGGTAACAGGGCGGAGGGGGCGCGCAATTACACCCAGTGCGACTCTCTTCTCATCGGCGACCTCTGCGCCGCCCACACCTTTCCCTATATTGAAAGCCGAAATCCCAGCGCGGTTATCGAGCACGAGGCCACCACCTCCAAGGTCAGTGACGACCAGTTGTATCTGTGTAAGCAGCGCGGTATCGATGCTGAAAAAGCCGTATCCATGATTGTTAACGGGTTCTGTAAAGAGGTGTTCAGGGAACTGCCCATGGAATTTGCCATGGAAGCCAAGAAACTGCTCGAAGTGAGTCTTGAGGGTTCGGTTGGTTAGAGATTTTCTGAGACCGTTTCAAGGCTGTGCCCGCAAGCTATAGCGCAAGTCAGATCTGTACATTGAGGTTAGAGAATCATGCTGAAAATTGACAACTTATTCGCCAATGTTGGCGACAAGGAAATTATCAAGGGATTGTCCCTTGAGGTGAAACCCGGTGAAGTTCACGCCATTATGGGGCCAAACGGTTCCGGCAAAAGCACCCTGGGGCACGTTCTTGCCGGGCGTCCCGGCTATGAAGCCACTGCGGGTTCCGTGACGTTTCAGGGGCAGGATCTGCTTGCGCTGGAATCGGAAGTGCGCGCGCGGCTCGGCATCTTTCTCGCGTTCCAGTATCCGGTGGAAATTCCCGGTGTCAGTAATATGGAGTTTCTCAAAGCCTCAGTGGACGCAGTTCGCGAACACCGCGGTGAAGAGCCACTGGATACTGTCAATTTTGTCAAACGTGCCCGTGAAGCCTGTAAAACGGTGGATCTGGATCAGGAATTTCTCAAGCGCGGTGTCAACGAAGGTTTTTCCGGTGGCGAGAAGAAGCGCAACGAACTCATTCAAATGATGTTGTTGCAGCCGCAATTGGCGATTATGGATGAAACCGACAGCGGCCTCGATATCGACGCCCTTCAAGTGGTTGCCAGTGCCGTCAACGCCATGCGCAGCCCTGAGCGCTCCTTTATTTTGGTAACCCACTATCAGCGCCTGCTGGATTATATCGAGCCGGACTTCGTCCATGTTCTGGCGGGCGGTCGTATCGTCAAATCCGGCGGCAAAGACCTCGCCCTTGAGCTGGAAGAAAAAGGTTATGCCTGGCTGGAGGGAGCTGCATAATGACCGATTTTATGCAACAGGTGGTCGATGAAACCGTTGCGCCTGTGTGGCTTCAGGATTGGCAGCAACAGGGGCGCTCATTTTGGCAGTCCGCCGCGTTGCCCAATCGCAAAACAGAAGCCTGGCGTTTTACCAGTGTCGACGCCCTCAAACAGGCTTTTTCTTCGCCAAGCGCAGACTTTGGCAGTGGGGTGGTGCCGGAATTGCCCGACCTGGGTGGCGTCAGGCTGGTTTTTGTCAACGGCCAGTATCGTCCTGAATTGTCCAGCAAGGCGCTTCCGGAAGGGGTGACCCTGGTGCGCTTTGTCGATGCCAATGAAAATCAGGCAGCCCTGATTCGCGAAAAACTGGGCACCGCTGTCAAACATGAACAGCACCTGTTTGCTGCCCTCAACGCCGCCGCTCTGGAAGATGGCCTGTTTCTCCAGGTTGCCGACAATGTTTCCGTGAAAGCGCCAATACAGCTGGTGTGGTCGGTAACCGCCCAGGATCGCGCTTTTGCCGTGATGCAGCGTCTTTTAGTGCATATGGCCGCCAACAGCAATGCCACGCTGGTTGAGCATTTTGCTGGTGACCCCGCTGAAACTGCAGTATTCAGCAACGGCATCACCGAATTGTTTCTCGACGCTGGTGCGCAATTACAGCATCACCGTCTTCACCTGGAGCAGGGGGCTGCCATCCATATCGGCGGTGTTCACGCCAGACTTTCCCAGGACAGCAACCTGGAGAGCTTTCACCTGGCTGTGGGCAGTGAATTAAAGCGCATCGACATTGTGGTTGACCACCAGGGGCAGGGCGCTTACTGCAACCTCAACGGCATTTATCTGGTCAGTAACAAGGATCACGTCGACTACCACACCTGCCTTGAACACAGCGTTCCCCAATGCACCAGCAGTGAAACCTTTCGCGGTATTGTCGGCGATCAGGCCAGCGCCGTCTTCAATGGCCGCATTCATATTCATCCCCACGCCCAGAAAACCCGGGCAGAACTGAGAAACAACAATCTCCTCACCAGCAATCGCGCTGTTATCAATACCAAGCCGGAGCTGGAAATTTATGCGGATGATGTTCAGTGTGCCCACGGCGCCACGGTGGCACAGCTGGATCCGACAATTCTTCACTACATGCGGACTCGGGGTATCTCCCGCGCCGAAGCAGAGGTGATGATGAGCTACGGTTTTATTAATGAGTTGATTCGCGGGCTGCGCTGTGAGCCTTTGCGGGAATATCTCGAACCACTGCTGGCTCAGCGTTTAACTCCCAACTCCAAACTGACCAGACATATCCCATGAACACATCGCTAAAGGTTAGCAACCTGCCTGTTTTTGATGCCGAGGCCATTCGCCGGGATTTTCCTATCCTCAACCAACAGGTGAATGGTCATCCGCTGGTGTACCTGGACAATGCGGCGACTACCCAGAAGCCGGAACAGGTGATCACGGCGATCGCTAACTATTACCGCCACGACAACGCCAATGTTCATCGCGGCGTTCACACCCTCAGTGATCGAGCGACCCAGGCGTTTGAAAGCGCCCGCGAAACCACCAGCCGTTTTCTCAACAGCCCCAGTTCCAGGCAGATTATCTGGGTGCGCGGCGTGACCGAAGCCATTAATCTGGTGGCGTACAGCTGGGGGCGTCATAACCTCAATGCCGGTGACCGCGTGCTGGTATCCCAGCTCGAGCACCATTCCAACATCGTCCCCTGGCAGATGATCTGCGCCGAGCGCGGCGCCGAAGTGGTAGCCATTCCCATCATGGCTACAGGGGATATCGATATCCACCAGCTTGAAGCCCTGCTCGATGAGCGCGTCAAAATGGTGGCCGTCAATCACGTCTCCAATGCATTGGGAACCGTTAACCCCATTGTCGACATCATTAAGCTGGCCCATGCCGCCGGAGCAAAAGTTCTCATTGACGGCGCTCAGTCGGTGGCGCATTGGCCTGTTGATGTCCAGGCACTGGGCTGTGATTTTTATGCGTTCTCTGGCCACAAGCTTTTTGGTCCCACGGGAATCGGGGTACTTTGGGGCAGGGAAGCTCTGTTGGATGCAATGCCCCCTTTTATGGGCGGTGGTGAAATGATTGAAAGCGTCAGTTTTGCCGGCACCACATTCAATACGTTGCCATTTAAGTTTGAAGCGGGTACACCGGATATTGCCGGCGCCGTAGGGTTGGCTGCGGCCATCCACTACATTAATGGCATAGACAGAACCGCAGCGGCATTGCACGAACAGCAGCTGCTGCAAAAATCCATCGCCCTTGCCGATAACGTCGAGGGCTTAAAACGCATAGGCACGCCCCTCCATGGCGCGGGCATTTTCAGCTTTGTGGTGGATGGTATGCATCCCAGCGATCTGGGCATGCTCCTCGATCAACAGGGCATTGCGGTACGCACGGGTCACCACTGCGCCCAGCCATTGATGGATTACTACGGTCTTCCCGGTACGGTGCGGGCATCCTACTCAATTTACAATACCGAGGACGATGTTGAACGCCTGTTTGCCGGAATTCACAAAGCAAAAAAATTGTTTGCATAGGCAGTATTTGAACAGAGGTGTGTTATGACTGTGGAAAAATTTGATTTCGATAGTGCGATTTCAGTAACGCCTGCCGCCGCCAGGCACTTCAGAACTCAGCTCAAAGACAAGAATGGCAAATACCTGCGCATCAGCATTGCTCGAAATGGCTGTAGCGGCTACAAATACGTGTTTGAAGAGGTTGGCGAGGGTCAGGAAACTGATTTGACCCTTGATCTGGAGGATGGCCTCAAGGTGTTTGTCGCCCCCGATGCGATAAGTGTTCTCCATGGCGCGCAAATTGACTATGTTTTTGAAGGGGTCAATCAGGTTCTCACCATCAACAACCCCAATGTCACTGCCTCCTGTGGCTGTGGCGAAAGCTTTAGTATCGAGTAATCGGGATTTACCGCAATGACCATGCAGCAGGAAAGAAAAATTCTGACCACTCAGCGGGCATGTCCCGGGCGCCTGGTACCCGTGGGCACGCCGGTGACCATTCCCGCCGATACCTTTGTGACATTGACCCAATCCCTGGGTGGCAACTACACCCTTATTTACAACGGCAATATGGTCAGAGTTGACGGCACCGATGCCGACGCTCTGGGGCTGGAATCCCTGAAGCTCGAATTTCCCGCCCCTGTGGATGGCGGCATCGATGAGCAGCAGGTCTGGGGCGCACTGCGAACCATTTACGATCCGGAAATCCCTGTTGATCTGGTGAGCCTTGGTCTTATCTATGCTGTTCGCATCGACCAGGGCGAGGGGCTGGTGAATATTACCATGACCCTGACCGCACCCGGTTGCGGTATGGGGCCGGTGTTGGTGGGGGATGTTGAATACCGTGTTGCCCAGGTACCCAATGTCCGCAAGGTTGCCGTTGAGCTGGTGTTTGATCCTCCCTGGAGCAGGGAGATGATGTCTGAGGAAGCTCAACTGGAAACCGGAATGTTTTATTAGTATCAACAGACCCTAGAGATTGATCGATGTCTGAATCAGCTGTAGCACAGGAAAACCCCTTTGGTCGCACCATCAACAGTGGCGACATTGTCGACACGTTAAGTTTTTTTGACAGTTGGGAAGACCGCTACAAGTATATTATTGACCTTGGCAAGGAATTGCCGCCCCTCGACGAGTCCCTGCATACCGACGGGCTGCGGGTCAAGGGCTGCCAGAGCCAGGTCTGGATAGCGACAAGTCTCAACAACGGCAAGATCCAGCTTTCTGCCGACAGCGACGCCTTTATCGTCAAGGGATTGTTGGGTGTGGTTCTCGCTGCCTATAACAACAGAACCCCGGCTGAGGTGCTGGCGTTTGATGTTGACGCCTATTTCGATGAGCTGGAACTGCTCAGCCATCTGACGCCAACCCGCGGTAATGGACTGCGGGCGGTGGTGGCTCATATTCGCGCCATTGCCCAGACGCTTGCGGGGGGCAATGGCTGAAGTTTTCCCAGGGTTGCAACCTTCTCAAAAACTCCGCTGTGGCGGAGTTTTATTTTTTAAAGCCGCCTTTTTAGCTGAATGCTGTCAATGCCGTTCTGGGTGAGAATGGCGCGGGCGTTGCTGAGTTCAGCTTTGCTGGTAAAGGGTCCGACAAGCACGCGGTGCCAGGTTTCGTTGCCGCCAGTGGACACTTTTTCAATATTTGCATGCATATTGAGCAGCAATAGGCTGGCTCTGACGCTGTCGGCATCAGCCGCGCTTCTGAACGATCCGGCCTGGAGAACATAAACCTCCGTGGATGGTGCCGCTTCTTGAGCGGGCGCAGATGGTGGTGGCGGAGGAGGAGGTGGCTGAGCTGGCGCAGTTGTTGCGGCAACATCCGCCTGGGGTGGCGGGCTGATTTTCTCCGCCACCACGGTTTTGTCCTCGCTGGTTTCCGTGGTTTTTGTCAAATTTTCTGTGGTTGCCGCCAGGGTTTTGGCATCTGGTTCGGGAATGACAACGGCCTTGGCGGCGGGCATTTCGCCATTTTCATCGGGAACAATGACTTCGCTTTCTTTTAACAGGGTATAAAAATCAAAGCGCGGTTTATGGCTCTGGCTGGTTTCTGGTGCAGGTTCGGCCTGTGGCGGCGCGGCCTCGCTATCGGCGGTTTGGGCTGTGGTGTTGTCGCCTTCTTGCTCACCCTGCCAATTGATAATGCCGGTGACCAGGGTGCCGATCAAAACTCCGGCCACGAGCCATATCCAGCCAGGCAGGCTTTGCCTTGAAGGTTTAACCCTGGTATTTCTGGGTTTCGCTGTGCGGCGGTTGGTTGGCGGATAATCTCTAGTCATGGCGTCGACGTGTCTGTGCAACCTGGGCATTGTTTTATGGGGTGATGGGATTATATAAGAATAAACCTTTGAATTTAAATAAATCTTTTAACGCTTTGAAAAATAATAAAATCTAATGGCCTGACCCTTAGCCATGACGGGTGAGAAAACCTTTGGTCTGAATCAAATTTTGTCCTGTCTGGGTAAACGCAGCGGCTCTGTTTGACAATAAAATCAGCGAAAACTGGCAAGGGGGGCTGCTGGCAAAGTGTCACCAGAGCAAAACACATTGCCGAGCCGGGAGTGCAGCTGAAAATCTTGATCCGCAAGCGCTCTGGTGCAGTATTGGGGCTAACTGGATTCCTGAGGATCTATATCCACGGCCCAACGCAGGTTGCGACTGTCTTTGTCGGCCTCAAGTTGCTGGCACATCAGGGTTAGGGCGTCGCCCAGCTGGCGCCTGTTGCTGGCAAACATGGAGAGCACAAAGCGGTGAAAGCCTTTGCGTCGCTCCAATGTTGCAGGTAGCGGCCCCAGATAGCGTGCGTCTGGGCTGGGGGGCAGTGCCTTTTCAAGCAGTGCGCGCGCCCTGTTGAGATAGGACTCCGCCAGTTTGGGATTGCTGGCTTCTGCGCGCACAATCGCCATATGGCTGTAGGGGGGCAGACCTTGGTGGCGGCGATCGGCGAGCAGCATTTTGGAGAAGTTGCGGTAATCTCCTTTCACCAGTTCGCGAAGCAGGGGGTGGTCAACGTAGTGACTCTGGATAATCACCTTGCCTGGCTGGTCGCCACGGCCGGCGCGACCGGCCACCTGGGTGATCATTTGCGCCATTCTTTCCATTGCCCTGAAATCGGTGCTGAAAAGACCGCTGTCTACTTCGAGAAGGGCAGCCAGGGTGACACCAGGAAAGTGATGGCCTTTGGCAATCATCTGGGTGCCGACGAGAATGCAGGGCTTATTGCGGTGAATTTCTTCTATGGCATTGGCCATGGCGTTTTTGTTTCTGGTGCTGTCTCTGTCGAGGCGAATAATGCGGGTGCCGGGAAACAGCTGTTCCAAAATCTCTTCGCTGCGCTCCGTGCCCTGGCCGACAAAATGGATATTGGCGCTGTGGCATTGGCTGCACAGGGATGGCAGGGGCTGTTGTTGTTCGCACTGGTGGCAAATGAGCTTGTTTTGGCGCAAATGGGTGGTCATTTTCGTTGAGCAGTGGAGGCATTCTGCCTGCCAGCCGCAGTCGTGGCAGAGCAGCAGGGGAGCATAACCGCGGCGATTGAGAAAGACCAATACCTGGTTGCCGTTGCCGAGTTCCGCTGTCATGGCCTTGAGCAGGGGAGCCGAAAAGCCCGCTTTCAAATCGGTTCCCTTCAGATCTATGAGTTGCCATTGGGGGTGCGGGTGGTGATGGCCGCGATCTCTCAGCTCGATCGATGTATAGCGGCCGCGCTCACTGTTGAGCTGGGTTTCCAGGGAAGGGGTGGCGCTGCCAAGAATCACAGGAATCTGCTCCCGGTTGGCGCGCATCACAGCCACATCCCTTGCGGAGTAGCGGAAGCCATCCTGCTGCTTAAATGAGGGGTCGTGTTCTTCGTCGAGAATAATGATTCCCGGATTGGCCAGCGGCGTAAAAATAGCCGATCTGGTGCCGATAATAATTCTGGCAATGCCGCTGCGGGCGTCTGCCCAACTTTGCAGGCGCTCTCTGTCGCTGAGACCTGAGTGTATCGGGGCGACAGGGCAATTAAAGCGGCGCTGAAATCTTGTCAGTGTCTGCGGGGTAAGGTTGATTTCCGGAACCAGCACCAGCGCCTGTTTGCCGGCCTTTAAAATCTCTGCGATGGCCTGCAGGTATACCTCTGTTTTACCGGTGCCGGTGTCGCCAAATAACAGGTAACTTTGAAAACCTTCAAGATGGATGTTCGCCAGTGCCTGTTGTTGCTCGGCTCTGAGGCTGAGGCCGGGTTCGGCGAGTAGTTTATCCGCCGAAAACAGCGCCTTGGGCAAAAACAGCTTGCTGATCAGGCCACGACTTTCCAGGGCGCGAATATTGACGCGGCTAAAACCTTTTTCAATCAGCTCCTCGCTGCTTAGGCTGTGGTGTTCTCTCAGTAAATGCACCAGCTGCTGCTGTTTTTTTGCCCTTTGCAGCGAGGTTTCACTGAGACCGAGGCCGAGGTTACTGAGCTGCCAATGTTCGCAAACATGGTCGGGCACGGGCGCGCCCTTGCGCAGCAGGGCGGGCAGGGTGGAAAGCAGTGTGTCGCCCACTGGGTGTTGATAATAGTCTGCAGCCCAGAGATACAGTTGCAGTAGCTGCTCATCCACCAGCGGTTCCTGGTCGATGACCTCGCTGATGGCTTTGAGTTTGTGCATGGGTTGGGAGCTGTTTTCGGCGCAGCCGATGACAATGCCCACCAGGGTGCGTTTGCCAAAGGGGACTTTGACGCGAGTGCCGACAGGAATTTGTCGTTCCCCTTGGTGACTGTTTGCCGCAGGCAGATAGTCAAAACCGCGTCTCAGGGGTGAGGGTATGGCAACAGTAAATATCAAACCGGGTTCCGCGCTAGGTTATGCAATAGATTGTTGAAAATTGGTGGGATTCTGTTAGTATGCGCGCTCCGTAAACCAACGGCATGCGGTGCCCGGCAAGAGTGGAAAAGTAAATGACTGGGTGGCGGTATGCAAGCATTGAGGCGCATTATGAAATCTGAAATCCATCCAGTCTATGGCAAAATGACCGCCAACTGTAGCTGCGGCAACGTAATTGAAGTGGGTTCTACTCTGGCAAACAACATCCACCTGGACGTCTGCTCAAGCTGTCACCCATTCTATACCGGCAAGCAAAAAGTTGCTGATGTCGGCGGCCGTATCGATCGCTTCAAGAAGCGTTTTGGCGGCAAAATTTCCAGCAAATAAGTTTTTACCCTTGTTTGAGCGTAAAACGCCCTGGCGCCACCGCCGGGGCGTTTTTGTTTGGCTGCTGTTTGTTGTTGTCGCCAGCCAATGTGCTCGCAGTGGCGCCGACACCCTGTCCGTTGCCGGGTTGCCTTTGGCCAGCCAATCCAGCTTGCATTGCGGTCTTGGCCAGCTTGCGCAAACATCCCGAGTAGAGGCGGTGGCCATCAAATCCGTAATTGATGGCGATACCCTCAAGCTGGTGGATGGTCGCAAAGTTCGCCTTATTGGCATTAATGCCCCTGAGCTTCACAGCCCGCAGCGCCCTCAGGAAGAGTTCCATGGCCGCAAGGCCAAGGCTGCAGCAGGGGAGTTTTTTACACGTGGCGCAAAGGCCTATCTGGTTGAAGATAAGGAGAGCAGGGATCATTACGGGCGCGCGCTGGCTCATCTGTTCAATGATAAGGGTGAAAATCTCGAAGCCCATTTGCTGAGCCGCGGTCTAGCCTGGCATGTGGCAGTTCCCCCCAATCTTCACCTTGCGGATTGTCTGGCAAAGCTGGAGGCCAGAGCGCGCGCCCAGAATCTCGGCATTTGGCAACTGGGGGCGTTATCCTCACAAACTCTGGCGGGAGGTGGTTTTCAGCGAGTTCGAGGGCGAGTGGAAAAAGTCACCCTGGCCGGGGCATGGTGGCTGAATTTTGACGGCGATCTGGCGGCAGTGATTTATCCCGAACACCAGCACCGTTTTGATAAAAAATGGCTGCGTCGTCTCGAGGGGCAACGTGTTGAAGTTCAGGGGTGGGTCTATTCCGCCCCGCGGGGCAAGAAAGCCTGGCGCATGAAACTGGAAACCCCCTACGCCATTGAAAAGGGTCATTAACCGAATTCTGCAGCCAGCTGCCTGAATTTTTCCCCGTCATCCAGTGACAAACAACCAAGCTCGGTCGGTGACAAACGATTACCAAGCAGCAATTCCCTGTAAATTTAAGGGTTATTTCGAAAGTGCTTAATCTGGATCAAATGCCCTTTTTTCAGTTAGTGGTTTACTGACACCAGACAAAACTGAAAAGGGAAGCATCCATATGAAACTTAAATCACTTGTAATGGGCACTGCAGTGGCGGTTGCGGCAATGTCATCCACTGCTGCCTTGGCTTACCAGGCTGGAGATATTATTGTCCGCGCGGGCGCGGTGACAGTGGCGCCGGATGAAAGCAGCGATGGCATTGCCATTCCAGCATTGAATGTGCCCGCGCTGGCGGGCACCGAGGCCGAGGTAGACAGCAATACCCAGCTCGGCCTGA
The DNA here is from genome assembly GCA_023228865.1 of Porticoccaceae bacterium. Next base: position 15,102 of record JALOAH010000008.1, read on the forward strand.
CCGCCACCTATATGCTCAGTTCTTCCCTGGGTATTGAATTGCTGGCGGCAACGCCGTTTAGCCATGACATTGCTGCGAATTTAAATGCGGCCAACCTGGGCACAATCAACGCCGGCTCAACCAAGCACCTGCCGCCCACTGTGTCGCTGGTTTGGTATCCCCTGGGTAGCGAGCAAACCCTTTCTCCCTATCTTGGCGCGGGTATCAATTACACGGTTTTCTTCGATGAGAAAGTCAGTGGTGATCTCGAAGCTGCAACCGGCGGTCTTGCCGGGCTTGATGGGCCTCTGCCCATGTCGCTGGATCTGGATGACTCCTGGGGCGTGGCGGCACAGATGGGTGTGGATTTTGCGATCAATAGTAACTGGCACGTGAATGCATCTGTGCGCTGGATTGATATTGAAACAGAGGCCACATTTTCTGCGGGGGGTGCAACCATTATCAGTGTCGAGAACGTGGAGATTGATCCCTGGGTGTACCAGCTCAATATCGGCTACAAATTCTGATTTACAGGGCTGCAATAAAAAGCCGGAGCCTTTAAGGGCTCCGGCTTTTTTATTTGTCTGCTGGATTCAGGTGTTGGCCATGGCCTTGAGTTTATCCAGATGCAGGATTTCAATTTCTTTTTTATCGACGATCAATAGTTGTTGCTTCTGAAAGCGGCTGAACACTCTGCTCACAGTTTCGACGGTTAACCCCAGATAATTGCCGATATCGGCTCTGGACATGGGCAGGCGGAAGCGACTGCCCGATAAGCTTCTTCTCGCGTTGCGCGCGGAAATGCTGGTCAGCAGGGTGGCGATACGCTCTTCTGCGCTGTTTTTACTGAGCATGGTAATGAGTTGCTGATCATTGGTGATTTCTCTGCTCATGAGGCTGAAAAAATGCCGCTGCAGGGAGGGAATCTGAATACTCAGCTCCTCCATGCGCGAAAAGGGAATTTCGCAGATGGCCGAGGTTTCGAGGGCAATGGCAGAGTTGAGGTGATTGGGATGGCCAATGCCATCCATGCCAAAAATTTCTCCGGGCAGATAAAAGCCAGTAACCTGTTCGATGCCTTCATTGTTGACGGTAAAGCCCTTGATGGCGCCGCTGCGCACTGCATAAATGGATTTAAAGGCTTCGCCGGCATAATAGATGTGGTCACCTTTTTGCAAGGGGCGACCGCGTTCGACAATATCGTTGAGTTTGTCAATTTCGTGGACTTGCAGGGCAATGGGAAGACAAAGGGCATTCATGCGGCAGTCGCCACAATGAATGGTGCTGTTATGGGGGCAATTGGCTTCCATCGGTGACTCCTGTGATCTCGGCAAGATTATAGGCTTCCAGCCGTCACCCTTCAATCAGCTTTGAACGGATTTCCTTTGGCAATGGAGTTGATTCCGCCCGTGAATCGGGGAGAATTGATGATTTGTTGGCAACGGTTATTAAGGAAGTTGTTGGCTGCGGTTCTGGAGGGCGCGATTATAGAGCCTGTAAAGGGTGGAAATGTTGCGGCTGCCCTCAGGGGTCAACCTGCAGCGACTTCCCTGCTCTTCAACCCAGTTCAGGGTTTTAAGGTTGTTGAACAGGGTGCTCAATGCGGTATTGGCGCTGAAAAAGCGCTTTTCCACCTGGGCGTGGCAATAGAGTTGCTGAATAAAGTCAAAGACGGTTTCGTCCGCCATGGGGTGCCAGCTCCAGGCGCGTACCGGTGACAACCCGGCATGGATGAGTTTGCGGTAATCGCTGCTGTCCGCTGTATTCTGGTACAGATAGCCGCCAATCATACCTTCCGCAGCCACCCCCAGTGCCAGCCATTCCGGGCTGTTGCTATTGTGAAAGCCCCAGGGACCGTAGGCGAGCCTGTTGTTTTTAAGCAGGGCAATGTCAGGATGGCTGAGGCTTTTGAAACAATGATCCCCAAAAAGCTGATAGCTCAGGGTTTGCATCAGGTCGTGGGTCGCCTTTACCATGGATTCCCATGCCCGTTGTTGTTTGGCGCCAGGGCTGCGCCAGCTAAATGCGATTTCCATGGCACCGGCCTGGGCGAGCAGAGACACCAGCGCGTAGATGAAATCCGGCTGCGTAGTGGCGCAGCAATAAACCGTTGCGCTAATGTTAAAGACTGAATAGCTGTCGATGTTGGTTACCGCTTTATGGATGCTCGCCAGTCCCTGATTGGTGTCTGCAGTGGCAGCGTCAAGAGCCATCCGGATATTGTTGAAGCCGAGGCCTTTCAGTAGCGCCAGGTTGTCTGGAAGACATTGTTGCGGCTCCAGGGTGATGCTTCTCTCTCCCTGACGGCCTTCAAGAACGCTGTAACTGCTGCAAAGCCTGAACAGCAATTGTGTGAGCTGGTCGCCGTCGAGCTGGCGGAAAGGAAAACCAACCAGACGTAGGTAGCGAACCTTTTGTCTCGCCGAGAGAAAACGTTTTTTAAACAGCAGTTCGGTGCAGATCAGGTCGACATAGCCGAGTATTTTTGTTGCCGGAAACTGGATCAAAATACCCGCGCTGGAGAGGGTTGGCAGCCGATTCTGCAGGGCAGCTGGCTCCAGGCGAGTGGGATCTGCCCAAAAAAGAGAGAACTCGCTGGTTGAATCGACGCCCGGGTTCACGATGGCTAAACGCTCAGGTTGTTTATGAATAAAGGTTATGGGTTGAAGGCTACCCTCGAACCTCGAAAATCGAAATGACGTAAATCAACAGACATCAACATCCACAGGGGCTAGACTTAAAGCCACAACCCGCTGCCAGTAGCTATTGAAGCGTTGAGAAAAATGTTCGATGTGCCGGGTTGATAACCATCAGCAATAAACAGGAGGTACGACCATGACCAAGATTTTGGCAGTAATCAACAGCTGGCCAAATGCCGAGCGCATCCTCGCCAAAGCGACAGAAATCGCCCGTCCCGTCAAGGCGGAGGTTTTTGTCTACTGCCCGATAACAAGTCGGATCGAAGAGATGAACCGTTATATTGGTTTTGATAACTATGAAACCGTCCGTGAAGAGCTGCTTTATGAATGCCAGTCCCGACTCGATGGGCTGGCCGGTATGGATAAACTTGATTCGCTGGTTGAGTGGCAATCAAAACCCTATAGAGCCGTAGCTGCCAAGGCGGAGGAGCTGTCCGCTGCCATGGTGGTAATGGGCGTGAGCGAACACAGTGTTCTTGGCGACTTTATCCATAAACCGGACGACTGGCATTTGTTGCGGGACGCCACCTGTCCGGTGCTGATTATGGGGGAGCAGGAACAGGATTACACCGCAGTCACAGTAGCGGTGGATGTTATGGAAGACAGCGATGAGCACCAAAGCCTCAATGCAAGAATTCTCGACGAGGCCAAACTCATGGCTGAAGCCCTCCACCTGCCCCTCAAGGTGATTACAGTGATTCCCGAACCCTCTTATATTTATTCTGATATTTCCGCCACCAACACCCTGGTGATGGAAAATTTCCGCAGCCAGGCTCAGGCCATGGCCAAGGAGCGGCAGGGCGAGCTGTTGTCGCGGCTGGGTATTCGCGCCCACAGTTCCGACGTGGTTGCGGGACCGGTGGAAACCCAGCTCCAGCATGCCCAGGATGACTCCGGCTTGCTGGTTATTGGCACTATCGCCAATAAAGGGCTGAAAGGATTTTTTCTCGGCAATACCGCAGAGCGCCTCTTGCAGCATTTGCGCGGTGATATGTTGGTGGTCAATTGAGGCTTGAGGGTCGGCTGTCGAGCAATATTTGCGGGTGCCGCCGGTTCGGGGATTTACAGCTCAACCGCCCGCGAGCTTGACGGTATAGCCTTTGCGGGTGAGAGCATCGCGGAGCTTTTCGCGGTGATCCCCCTGAATTTCAATGACAAAATTTTTCACGGTACCGCCGGTGCCGCAGAGCTGCTTCAGCTCCTTTGCCAGCTCGTTCAGGGGTTTTTCTTCCAGCGGTACACCGGTAATCGTGGTGACTCCCTTGCCTTTGCGGCCGCTGGTTTCCCGGCGTATCCTGACGATGCCATCCCCTTGGGGTGGGGCGGCGGCTGGCGCTTTGTCGTTGATGCGGCCGCTTGCGGTGGAATAAACAAGACGGGAATTTTTGCTCATAGGATTTTGCCGTTGTGGTCAATGCTAAATTTTCTAACAGTCAGGTTCGGTTAACAACCATTTTGACTTGATCCAGAAAGTATTCCCCGCAGTTCATGAAATTTCTTTCCGTGTCAGAATTCCCGGGCAACGGGCGCCAGTCATGGCCGGGGTGTCAAGTTTTACTGGAGGGCGCAAATGATTCGGCTACTGGTGGTGCTGGTAATTGTGGCGGTGGCGGCAATGTTACTGGTGAAGGACAAATCCGGGCACAAACCGGAAATTATCTACCAGCAAAATCTTGACGAGGCAAAGGAGCTTGAACAGAAAATGCTCGATGATGCCAGGCGACGCATGGAGGAGGTGGATGGGCCTCCCGATAGGCGCTAGCTTCAGCGGCCATCAGCGCATCCCTGTGACTGAATCAATCCTGGTGGTCAGGGGGTGATTTTGGGCTTGACTCTCGTCCTTTTGGTGGTAAAGTTGCTATCCCGCAAACAGAGTTTGCAATTTTGGGTATGGATTTGTATTGAATCCTGCTCCGCCAGAAGAATGTCAACATCATTCCCTGGACATCTACAGAAAGGCGCTGCCTACCCGCAGTCCTGATAGGGTCAAAACCCGGCTAGCATTTTTGCCTGATCCCTAAAGCCTCCTCCCTGTAATGCACAGCGATTATTGACACCTTCCGGCCTTACACAACCGAGGATGATCACTGTGGAAATTTTGTCAGGTGGCGATATTCTGATTCGCGCCCTCCGCGATGCCGGCGTTGAACATCTCTGGGGCTACCCAGGGGGCGCTGCACTTCATATTTACGATGCTATTTTTCGGCAGGAAGAGGTTAACCACATACTGGTTCGCCATGAGCAGGCTGCTGTCCATGCCGCTGACGGCTATGCCCGATCCTCCGGCAAGGTTGGCGCCGTGCTGGTAACGTCCGGGCCGGGCGCCACCAACGCCATCACCGGGATTGCCACCGCCTATATGGATTCCATTCCCATGGTGATCATCTCCGGCCAGGTAACCCAGGATAAGATCGGCGACGATGCCTTTCAGGAAACTGACATGATGGGTATTTCCCGCCCCATCGTTAAACACAGTTTTATGGTCAAGCGACCAGAAGATATTGCCGAGACCATTGCCAAGGCTTTTTATATAGCTGCCTCTGGCCGTCCGGGTCCTGTGGTTGTTGATGTCCCTAAAGATATCACTGACCCCAATATCAAGGTTGCTTACAAATACCCAGAGAAGGTCAAAATCCGCTCCTATCAGCCCACCACCAAAGGGCATTCCGGGCAGATCAAGCGCGCGGTGAAGCAGTTGCTGGCGGCGAAAAAGCCGGTGATTTACGCCGGTGGCGGTGTCATTATGGCGGAAGCTTCAGAGCAGCTGACCCGGCTGGCGAAACTTCTCAATTATCCGGTTACCAATACCTTGATGGGGCTTGGCTGTTTCCCCGGCAGTGATCGCCAGTTTGTTGGTATGCTGGGCATGCACGGTACCTTTGAAGCCAACACCGCCATGCATTATGCCGATGTGATTCTTGCGGTGGGCGCCCGCTTTGACGATCGTGTTACCAATACGCCGAGCAAGTTTTGTCCTGAAGCCACCATTATTCATATCGATATTGACCCCACCTCGATTTCGAAAACCGTGCCTGCAGATATCCCCATTGTCGGCTCCTGCGACGCGGTGCTCGACGAAATGATCGCCCAGATTGAAGAGGGCGACAAAAAACCCGATCAAAAGGCGTTGTCCGCCTGGTGGCAGCAGATTGACGAGTGGCGCAATCGTCACGGCCTTTACACGGCATCCCGTTACGGTGAAAGTAGCGGCAGCCTGATCAAGCCTCAGGATGTTATCAAGATGCTCCACAAGGTTACCAATGGCAAAGCCTATGTCTGTTCCGATGTGGGCCAGCACCAGATGTTTGCCGCCCAGTACTATCTGTTCGACAAACCCCGCCAGTGGATCAATTCCGGTGGTTTGGGCACCATGGGCTTTGGCCTGCCCGCCGCGATGGGGGTGAAAATGGCGCACCCGGATGCGGATGTGGCTGTGGTTACCGGCGAGGGTAGTATCCAAATGTGTATTCAGGAGCTGTCGAGCTGTACCCAGCACCAGTTGCCGGTCAAAATCATCACCCTTAATAATCAGGCCTTGGGTATGGTCAAGCAGTGGCAGGATATGCAGTACGGCAGTCGCTATTCCCATATCCTCTACGAAGACTCCCTGCCCGATTTTATCAAGCTTGCGGAAGCCTATGGCCATGTGGGCATGAAGGTCACCAGCTTTGACGACCTTGAAAGCAAAATGCGCGAGTGTTTTGCCATGAAGGATCGAACCGTATTTATGGATATCTATGTTGACCCCAGCGAGCATGTCTATCCCATGCATGTGGCACCCAATGGCGCCATGAAAGATCTGTGGCTGAGCAAGACGGAGCGCACCTGATGAAACGCATTATTTCGATTTTGATGGAAAACGAACCCGGCGCTCTTTCCCGTGTTGTCGGACTGTTCGCGCAGCGGGGCTATAATATCGACACCCTGACAGTGGCGCCCACAGAAGATCAAACTCTGTCCAGGCTGACCCTAACCACCCATGGCAATGAAAAAATTATTGAGCAAATTACGAAGCAACTTAATAAGTTAGTAGATGTTGTTAAGGTAATTGATCTCACCGATGGCGCCCATATCGAGCGGGAATTGATGCTTCTCAAAGTCAAAGCCGGCGGCGCCCAGCGCGCTGAGGTAAAGCGCACCGTGGATATTTTTCGCGGCCAGATCGTGGATGTCAGCAGTACCGGTTATACCGTGCAGATTACAGGCCAGAGCAGTAAACTCGACGCCTTTATCGCGGCGCTGCCGGAATCCGACATTGTCGAGGTGGCGCGCACAGGTATTTCCGGTTTGTCCCGTGGGGAGAAGTCCCTGCGGCTTTGAGGCTTGCGGCTCTAACCCTGTTGCGGCGCCAAAATCCCGGTGCCGCAACTGTCACGCAATAACGGGTATGCATTATTTTTCATGACTTAACAGACAAAACTTATTAACATAGGTGAATTACCATGCAAGTGTATTACGACAAAGATTGTGACCTCTCCATTATTCGGGGCAAAAAAGTTGCCATTATCGGTTATGGTTCCCAGGGACACGCCCATGCCTGTAACCTCAAGGATTCCGGGGTTGCTGTCACCGTTGGCCTGCGCGCCGGCTCTCCTTCCGTTGCCAAGGCAGAAGCTCATGGTCTCAGCGTCAAACCTGTTGCCGAAGCTGTGGCCAGCGCCGACGTGGTCATGATTCTGACGCCGGATGAATTTCAGGGCAGGCTCTACAAAGACGAGATTGAACCCAATATCAAACAGGGTGCGGCTCTCGCCTTTGCCCACGGTTTTTCCATTCACTACAACCAGGTTCAGCCCCGCGCCGACCTCGACGTTTTTATGATTGCCCCCAAGGCGCCAGGCCATACCGTGCGCAATGAATTCGTTAAAGGTGGCGGTATCCCCGACTTGATCGCCATCTTCCGCGATGTCAGTGGCACGGCGAAAAGTACTGCCCTTTCCTACGCCTCTGCCATCGGCGGCGGTCGTTCCGGCATTATCGAAACAACTTTTAAAGATGAAACGGAAACGGATCTGTTTGGTGAACAGGCAGTTCTTTGTGGCGGCGCTGTCGAGCTGGTCAAGGCCGGTTTCGAAATTCTCACCGAGGCAGGTTATGCCCCTGAAATGGCGTACTTTGAATGCCTTCACGAGCTTAAGCTCATTGTCGACCTCATGTATGAGGGCGGCATTGCCAATATGAACTACTCCATTTCCAACAATGCCGAATACGGTGAATACGTTACCGGGCCGGAAGTGATTAACGCTGAATCCCGCAAGGCTATGCGCAATGCTCTCAAGCGTATTCAGGACGGCGAATACGCCAAAATGTTTATTACTGAAGGCGCCGCCAACTATCCATCCATGACGGCCTACCGTCGCAACAATGCCGCACACCCCATCGAGCAGGTGGGCGAAAAACTGCGCGCCATGATGCCCTGGATTGGCGCCAACAAGCTGGTGGACAAAGACAGAAACTGATCTTTGCCCAAACGCTTACGGAAACGCAGTCCTTTGGGCTGCGTTTTTTTTATGGAGCCAGAAAAGCGTTTTGTATGGGGTGAGCAAAGTAAATAACTTATACTAAGCCTGAGCAAAGTGGCTAAATGTGGAAAAACTCCACATCCTTTGCCTTCTGGCAACGGCAATCAAGGTTATAGAAATGCAGGATAATGTGGAACAGGACAACAACCCGGATATTCAGGTGCGCCGCCGGGGTATTTACTTACTGCCCAATCTGCTCACCACAGGCGCCATGTTCGGCGGCTTTTATGCCATTCTCGCCGCCATGAATGGCCGCTTTGAACACGCAGCTATCGCCATTTTTGTGGCCATGTTCTTTGACGGCCTCGATGGCCAGGTTGCCCGCCTTACCAACACCCAAAGCGCCTTTGGCGTTCAGTACGACAGCCTGTCCGACATGGTGTCCTTTGGTGTTGCTCCGGCAGTGGTGGCCTTTAGCTGGATGCTGCACAGTCTGGGCAAGGTGGGCTGGGCGGCTGCCTTTATTTATGCCTCTTGCGCGGCATTGCGCCTTGCCCGCTTCAACACCCAGGTCAATATTGTCGACAAGCGCTTTTTTGTCGGTCTGGCAAGCCCGGCTGCCGCGGCCCTGGTTGCAGGCTTGGTGTGGAACGGCTACGACACAGAAACTTCCGTTATCACAGCGTCGCTGGTGGCGATCATCACCGCCTGTGCCGGAATTTTAATGGTGAGTAATTTTCGCTATAAAAGCCTGAAAGGTCTTAACCTTAAAGGCAAAGTGCCGTTTATGGTGATCCTTGGCGTGGTGATGGCGGTGGTGGTGATTTCAAGCTATCCCGCTGAGGTGCTGCTGTTGATGGCCATTACTTACGCATTGTCGGCACCTGTTTTTTGGTTTATTACACGCTTTTATAAAAAACGTAACCAGATTGATGGGGGTGGGCGCAGCAAGAATCAGCGCGAACCTTTCTTTGGAGATGAGACGTCTGAGCCGCCAGAGGGTGGTGGTCGGGATCACGGGGAAGAAAAGCTGTAATTGGCGGCATCCATGCCTGGGTAACCCGGCACCGCAAAAACCCTTATCGCAATATTTAAACGCTGCCAGTGGACGCTGAAAATCCAGCCACACAAGAGACGTTTGCCAAAATAGGCATTCAGATATCTGTCCAGGTCAGCGACAAGACAAACAGGAGTTGCCCATGAGCAAAGATCGTTTAATTATATTTGATACTACGTTGCGGGACGGTGAGCAAAGCCCCGGAGCGTCCATGACCAAGGATGAAAAGGTGCGCATTGCCAGGGTGCTGGAAAAACTGCGCGTCGATGTCATTGAGGCGGGTTTTGCCATTTCCAGTCCCGGTGATTTTGAAGCGGTCAAAGCCATTGCCGCCATTGTCAAAGACAGCACTGTCTGCAGCCTGTCCCGAGCCGTACAGGGGGATATTGAACGCGCCGGAGAAGCCCTTAAAAATGCAGCATCCGCGCGTATTCACACCTTTATTGCCACGTCGCCGATCCACATGCAGTACAAGCTGCAGATGAGTCCTGATGAGGTGCTGGCGCAGGCGGTGGGTGCGGTAAAAATGGCGCGCAACCTTGTCGGCGATGTGGAATTTTCCCTTGAAGACGGCAGCCGCAGCGAATTTGATTTTATGTGCCGCATTATCGAAGCGGTGATTGATGCCGGTGCTGGCACCATCAATATTCCCGACACTGTCGGCTATGGCGAGCCGGAGGAATACGGCCAGATGATCGGCCGCGTGATACAGAATGTCGCCAACGCCGATAAAGCCATTTTTTCCGTTCACTGCCATAACGACCTCGGCCTTGCGGTCGCCAACTCCCTGTCGGCGGTACTCCACGGCGCTCGCCAGGTTGAGTGCACCATCAACGGTCTCGGTGAGCGGGCGGGCAACGCCTCCCTTGAAGAAATTGTCATGGCCGTGCGCACCCGCAAAGACCGCTACCCGGTGGATACCCGCATCGACACCACCCAGATTCTGTCGGCGTCGCGCCTGGTGTCCAGTATCACCGGATTTCCGGTACAGCCAAATAAAGCGATTGTCGGCGCCAACGCCTTTGCCCACGAGTCCGGAATTCACCAGGACGGCATTTTGAAGCATCGGGAAACCTACGAAATCATGCGCGCCCAGGATGTGGGTTGGGGCGCCAACAAACTGGTGCTCGGCAAACTTTCCGGTCGTGCCGCCTTCGTCAGTCGCCTCGAAGAGCTGGGCATCACCTTTGACAGCAAGGAGGAAATGGGCAGAGCCTTCGCCCGCTTTAAAGAGCTTGCCGATAAAAAGCGGGAAATCTATGACGAGGATCTACAGGCGCTGGTGAGCGAAATCCAGATGGGCGAAGACCAGGAGAACTATGCCCTGGTGGCGATGGAAGTGATTTCCAAAACAGGGCGCACTCCCCGAGCCGCGTTGACCCTCCGCGTTGACGGTCGCGATCAGGATACCAGCGCCGAGGGGGATGGCCCTGTGGATGCCATTTTTAAGGCGATCGAAAAAATTGCCCACAGTAACAGCCATCTTCAGCTCTATTCCGTCAACGCGGTTACCGAAGGCACTGAAGCCCAGGGCGAAGTCACTGTGCGTCTGGAAAAGAACGGCCGCATCGTCAATGGCCAGGGCGCGGATACGGATGTTCTTGCCGCCAGCGCCAAAGCCTATCTCAATGCCCTCAATTTGCTCACCGCCAATTCCGGCAGGCTCCACCCCCAGCTGGAAGGTGTCTAGGCTGTGATGGGCGGTTATAGCCGGGACTGGTATCTGAGCGCCCTGGGTGTTGTCCGCTACATTCCCAGGACAGCAGCGGTTGAAGGTGCCGAGGAGAGCGCTGCCGAGACTCTTGGCTGTGACCACAGCGAAGCGCAAGCTGCAGCGGCGCCGAAAGTTTCCTCCGTCAATCCCATCGCCTTTCGCCACGATGAGAGTGCGCCTCAAACCACAATGGGGCAACACCAGCAACCGGTCGCTGTCGCTACAATACCATCCCCGTCATTGATTGCGTCAGCCAATGACGAAGAATCTATCCATTTTCGCCTGGGTTTCTGGCAGCCATCCCCCCAGCTGGTGGTTCTTAGCACCATGCCGCCAGGGATACGACCCGATGCGGGCCAGCAGCAAATGCTTGCCAATCTGCTCAAAGCCATTCAACAACTTCCCGGCAATCTGGCCTTCGCAGAGCTGATCGATTGGCCGCTGTCCCCTGGAACATCATCAGCCCTCAGTGGGGCAAGGGAATTACTGGATGCTTTTCTCGACGTCAAGGCAAAGTTGCAGCCGTTTACATTTGCCCTCCTTATGGGGTCAACCACAGCCAGATTGGTCGCTGAGGACGCGGCGAATGTGGGCGACAGGCTCCCCCTGCGTTGTCAGGCTCAGGGCATAGTCACCCATTCCCTGCACGATATGAGCGCCAATCCCGACCTCAAACGGGAAACCTGGGAAGCCATTCGCTTCCTGGCTCAAAGCCACTAATGGCTAACAGCGAGATTCGCCGCGCCCGCCGCGAGGAATCGGCGTCACTGGCGACCATGGAAGCGAGAGCGAGCTCCTATCCCTGGACGGAGGGGCAGTACGCTGACAGCATTGCCAATCACCAAACCTGGGTTTTGGACATCGACGAAACTGCTGTTGGCTGTCTGGTTTTCAGTCGCATTATTGACGAGGTTGAATTATTGAATATCGTCGTCGATCCGGTTTTTCAGGGTAGGGGGCTGGGTCGAAAGCTGATGAATTTTCTTATCGAGACCAACGCGAGCCAGGCAGAAAAAATTTTCCTTGAAGTTCGAACCAGTAATCAACCCGCAATCACCTTGTATGAAACTGTTGGTTTCAATAGGGTTGGCAACAGAAAAAATTACTATCCCTCACCCAATGGCAGGGAAGATGCCCTGATAATGGTTTATGACTATGAGTCACAATCACAGTGAAGCTGACGCCAAAATCCCGGTGGGCATCAGCAGTTGCCTTTTAGGCAATGAGGTGCGCTACAACGCCAGCCATTGCCGCGACTCTTACATTACCGGGACATTAGCGGATTTTTTTGAATTCACGGCGTTTTGTCCCGAAGTGGGCATAGGTCTCGGCGTGCCCAGACCCACAATTCGTCTGGTGAACAACGGCAGTGAAATTCGTGTCGTTGGCGTTAAGGACGCCGCCATGGATGTCACGGAGCCCCTGCGCGACTACACCAGCACCCAGTTGCCGAAAATAAAGCCCCTCAGCGGGTTTATCTTCAAAAAAGGCTCGCCCAGCTGCGGTATGGCGCGGGTCAAAGTCTATAACCTCAAGGGCATGCCGGAAGATCAGGCTTCCGGCATGTTTGCCGGCGGCGTGATGGCGGCCTACCCCCATTTGCCGGTGGAGGAAGAGGGGCGCCTGGGGGATGCCAGACTGCGGGAGAATTTTATTCAGCGGGTATTCATCTACCATTTCTGGAAACAGGACATAGAGCCAGCTCTGACCGTTGCCAAGCTGACAGGATTTCACGCAAAACTTAAGCTGACCCTGATGAGCCACAACCAAAATAGTGCGCGGGAGCTTGGTCGAATTGCCTCCTCCGCCCGGGATGACAACCTCAATGAAGTTGCGAGCAACTATTTTGCCTTGATGATGAAAACATTGTCTGTTGTCGCCACCGCCAAAAACCACGTCAACGTGTTGCAACATATTCAGGGCTATTTAAAGCGGGAACTCGACAGTGACGATAAAGCCGAGCTGGTGGAAACCATTGCCAGTTATGCCAGGGGGGAGGTGCCTTTGATCGTGCCTATTACCCTGCTGAAACATCATTTTCGCAAAACTCCCGACACTTATATCGATAACGCCTGGTATATGTCGCCCTATCCAGCGTCTCTCAAGCTGCGCAATCTATTGTAATATGGCGACAATTGATTGCCTGGATCAAATACTGTGGCTAAAGACACCGCGCGTGCCAGTGCCGAGAATCATCGAGCTGAAGGGAAAAAGGTCTTTTCCATACCCCTCAGTCTCATTGTTGTTGATGGCGTTGGCGCAATGCTGGTGGCTTGGGGTTTTTATCTCTATATCAGCGAATCCCGAGGTTTATTCCATATAGGGGCTGGTTTTCTCCTCATGGCGCCTCTTATTATCCATCTACTGAAACTGAGACCATCGTCAGCACCTAAAAAAGGATGACATTATGAGTATGGAAAATCTGCAACTGCTTTACTGGCACTGGTTGATTATCGGCATTGCCCTGGCGTTGGCGGAAATCTTTTTCGCCAGCTTTACCGTGCTCTGGTTTGGCCTGGGCGCCATTCTTGTCGGCGTTTTAATGATGTTGTTTCCCGCCATGTCATTTGAAATTCAGCTGTTGTTGTGGATAGTTTTTTCCGCCGGTTTTGCCATTTTCTGGTTTCGCTATTTCCGCCCCAAAATGGTCGATAAGACCAAGGCGGGCATTGCCCGGGAGGCTGCCATTGGTGAAGCCGGTACTGTGATAAAAGTCCCTACCGAGGGAAAAAGGGGAGTGGTGCGCTTTTCCACCCCCATTCTCGGTGATGACGAGTGGGAGTTTATCTGCGATCAGCAACTCGCCGCCGGTGACAGGGTTCACATCAAGGATTTTTCAGGAAATTGTCTGATTGTCGTTAAACTCTAAGGGGCGATAAGCGCCCGTTAATCAATCGTTAAGGAGAAATAAAATGGATGTTTTTGTATTGCTTGCGGTGCTTATTTTGCTGTTGGTTACCCTGCTCAAGGGCGTCAGGCTGGTGCCCCAGGGCAGCAAGTGGGTTGTCCAGCGTCTCGGTAAATATGACCGCACAATGGGGCCTGGGCTGAATTTTACCATTCCCTATGTGGAGACAGTCGCCTATAAAGTCACCACCAAGGACATCGTTCTCGATATTCCTTCCCAGGAAGTCATCACCAGGGATAACGCCGTCATCATCGCCAACGCTGTGGCCTATATCAATATCCTGTCGCCGGAAAAGGCTGTCTATGGTATCGAGAATTATGAAATTGCCATTCAGACCCTGGTACAGACATCCCTGCGCTCCATCGTCGGTGAAATGGATCTCGACGATGCCCTCTGTTCCCGGGATCAGATAAAAGCCAAACTCAAGGCGGCGATTTCTGATGATATTTCCGATTGGGGTATTACCCTTAAAACCGTTGAGATTCAGGACATCAACCCCTCAAGCACCATGCAGCACGCCATGGAAGAGCAGGCCGCGGCGGAGCGGGGGCGTCGCGCCACCGTGACCAGAGCCGATGGCGAGAAGCAGGCCGCCATTCTCGAAGCTGAAGGTCGTCTCGAAGCCTCACGCCGGGATGCCGAGGCCAAGGTGGTGCTGGCGGATGCAACCCAGCAAGCCATTGAAAAGGTCACTGAAGCCATCAAGGACAAGGAATTGCCAGCGGTTTATCTTCTCGGTGAGCGCTATGTGGACGCAATGAAAGATCTGTCAAAGTCGGCAAATTCAAAAATCGTTGTTCTGCCTGCGGATTTGCCGGGAGCCATCAAGGGCATTATGAATCGCTAGAAAAGGGTTTTAAGCACGTGAAAATGCCGACAGAAGTCGGCATTTTCGCTGCTGATCCTCTAACCTAAACGCCGGGTTGTAAGGCTTTTTCCTGGTCGACTGCTTTAAACAGAAAAACCGTCATCACCACCATCCAGATAAAGAAATCCAGCAGCGGTATCCAGAAACCGACCAGGCCATTCCAGGCAAAGGGTCCTGCTTTGAAGAAAAAAATCAATCCCACGGGCAAAAACAGAGTGGTGACAGCAATGTTGTAAAAGCCGAGCCAACGGGGAAACACCGGGGTTGCGCTTTTGTCGCTTAAAATGGCCAGGGCGATGGAAATGTTCTGAGCCAGAAAAGGCGCCAGGGTGGTTGTGAACAACAGCCAGCCGAAGTCGTTGAGCAACAAAATCAATTCAGGATCTCTCTCCGGACGGAACGAAGCGACCAGCCAGACGAACATGGGCAAATAAATAATAAACGCGCCCGTTGCGCCACTGACCAGTTGTGTCCAGGAGAAAATGGGTGCTGCCCCTTCTATGCGCTTCATTTGACACGAAATTGCGCTGATCCAAGGGTAATAGAAAGTACAGCTAACAGCGGCAATCAATAAACCCAGGCGAATGATCCAGGTATCAGTTTGGTAACTTGCGGCAACCTGGGCGGCGGTGGCGTTGGGATCTGGTGGCGGGACAAACCCGGCAATAAGCCACCAGCCAAGGCCAAAGACAACCATGAAGACTACCCCCGACCACAGGCACAGCTTTTGACTATTCATTTTTTATCCTCCTGATTTATGGTTTATATTGACATAGGACTATAATAACGCGATTTATACCCTATGGCCTCATTTTTTCTGTTCGTGCTGACGTTTATCCCCGATACTCTACCGTTCGTCAAAGATTGTCTCGGTAGACTGCGCCAGCATTTAAAATGTCATGGCTTAAAAGTATTTTTTACAGCGAGGCTGTGAGCCTTGTCATCTCTGTTCGCCATCCGTTGCCACCCTAGTGGGTCTGCCGTTATGCCTGAATTTAGCCCTAAGGAATTGGATTCCCTTCTCGATATTCGCAAATCCCTCAAAAAGGAGATCGGCGAAAAGTTGGTTCTTTCCAGTCCGGATATTTTTCACGAGCTTGAGGCTTTCTGGTACATCTCCGCCAATGCCATCACAAAATCAAAGATTCGCTCATTCTTAAACCAAAAAGGCGTCCCTTGGGATGACCCACTTGCCTAAGTCCTAGTCCGTTGATAATGCGGCTGAAATCGGTGGCATTATTGACGGAGATTTGCCATGACAACAGGTGCAACCCCAGAGGATTTTCAAAACAGACTCCAGCGGCTGCTGCAGTCAGAGGGGCTTCCGCCAGCGTTTATCGACACCGTCAACCTTTACTACAAGCCCTTAGCGCGAGGGCTGGCGGTTCGTCAGCAACAACAGGGCAAGCCTTTAATTGTCGGTATCAATGGCGCCCAGGGCACAGGAAAATCAACATTAAGTGCGTTTTTAACGCTGATTCTCGGTGATGTTTACGGTTTGCCAACGGTATCATTTTCCCTTGATGACCTTTACCTGACCAAAGACCAGCGGCAACAAAAAGCCCTGGCAGTTCATCCGCTGTTTAAGGTTCGCGGCGTTCCCGGCAGCCACGATATAGGGTTGGGAATCGATGTGGTGCACCAGCTCCTCGATGCAGATGCTTGCAAGAAAACACCAATACCTGCGTTTGATAAAGCCATGGATGACCGTCTACCCCAGTCCCTGTGGCCTGTTTTTGTCGGCAAACCCCAGGTCATTATTGTGGAAGGGTGGTGCATGGGGGCAACTCCAGTGCCAGAAAACCAGCCGATGGCGGCCATTAATGAGCTGGAAAAAGAGCATGACCCCCAGGGTAGTTGGCGCAGCTATGTCAATGAACAACTGAAAACTGATTATGCCGATTTTTTTTCATTGCTCGACGTATTAATCATGATCGCAGCCCCCTGTTGGCGGATGGTGTATCAATGGCGACTTTTACAGGAGAATAAACTCCGCGAACGCTGCCGTGCCGAGGGCTTAAACGATTCTGGGTTGATGTCGCCACAACAGGTTGCCAAATTTATTCAATACTATGAGCGTATTACCAGGCACTGCCTTGCCGAACTGCCGGCAAGGGCTGATTATGTTTTGAATATGGATCAGGCTCATCGCATAACATCCCTATCGAGTGTGAAGCCAGGGTAAGCTCGTACTGTGGCAGGGTTATATCAAGCGTTAAAGCCGCTCTGCTCGCCGTTGAGGGACTGCGCTGTTTCAATGGCCACGGGTTTTTGCTCCAGTGGCTGGCCCCTATTGACCCTGCCTGAATATCAGCCTGTCGTCAGAAATCTGTTCACAATGCCAGGCTCAGTAACCAGCCACCTAGACCGCAGGCTATCACCACCAGCCAGGGCGGCAGTTTCCAGAACATCAGGGCGACCAGGGCAAGCAGCGCCAAACCAAAATCCTGGGGAGCATGAATGGCGCTCGACCACACCGATTGATAGAGGGCTGCGAGCAGCAAGCCAACCACGCTGGCATTGATGCCCAGGAGTGCGGCCTGGGTGTGGGCATTGCGGCGCAGGCTTTCCCAGAAAGGCAGCACGGCCATCACCAGCAAAAACGATGGCGCAAAGATCGCCAGCAGACAGATAACGCCCCCCAGCCAGCCTCCTGGGGTTTGATCCATGGCAGCGCCGAGAAAGGCCGCGAAGGTAAACAGGGGGCCGGGAATCGCCTGCGCCGCACCGTAACCGGCCAGAAAGGTATCATTGTCGACCCAGCCTGCAGGCACGACCTCCGCCTGCAGCAGCGGCAGTACCACATGACCGCCGCCAAATACCAGGGATCCAGTGCGGTAAAAGGTATCCACCAGCGCCAAGGTCTGGCTCGGTATCAGCATGGCCAGCAACGGCAGGCCGATAAGGAGGGAGAAAAACAGGATCAGCCAAAAAAAAGCCATGGGGCGCCTGACTATAATCGGCAGTGGATCCTGGTCAGTACCCACTTCGGGCTTCAACAATAAAAGACCAATGAGCGCGGCGACAAGGATAACGCCCAGCTGCCCCACCGCCGACGGCGCCAGAAGCACTGCGCAGGTAGCCAGCGCCATGATGGTGATGCGCGGTATATCCGGACAGAGGTTGCGCGCCATACCCCATACGGCTTGGGCGACCACCGCCACCGCAGCCACTTTCAAGCCGTGAAGTGCTCCGGGTGGAACCCTGTCGCCATAATGGCCAAGCCCCAGGGCAAACAGAATCAAGGCAATGGCCGAGGGCAACGTGAAACCGATCCAGGCCGCGAGGGCACCGGCGTATCCGGAGCGGGACAGCCCCAGGGCTATCCCGACCTGACTGCTCGCCGGTCCCGGCAAAAATTGGCAAAGAGCCACCAAATCCCCATAGCTGCGCTCTGTCAGCCACTTTCGCCGCAGCACAAATTCATCGCGAAAATAACCCAAATGCGCCACGGGGCCGCCAAAGGAGGTTAGGCCAAGTTTTAGGAAGATCAGAAAAACAGTCCATGCAGAGCTGTTTTCAACGGCGTGGACTCCATTGTCAGACACTAGGTTTACTCCTTGGCGGGTTGTTTCTGAGGTCCTGGCGAAAATGTGGTTAAACACAAAGGCTATTATCCTTTAAAAATGCCACCGGGGAGGTTCACCGCGCCAGCCATTTTGGCATTGACGGCAAGTTTTGGCCTGTTCCCAGGTATTTTTTATTGCTACAGTCAAACACTTCCTTGGCGCTGGAGCCATAACCGTTTTTTTCGCCGCAATGAAATGGAGCCGTAAAGAGAACAATGAATATTACACTCTGTAAAATAGCAAGCGGATTTTGCCTGATGGCGCTGTGCTGCGCTGCCTTGGCAGAAAGTTCTCTGCTAATTCAGGCCAGAAACCTGTTCGGCCAGATTGAGGCTGCCAATCCTTCTGATATCGATGACCCTGTTGCGCGTCTGGGACAGCAATTATTTTGGGACAAACGGGCGTCGGCGAATGCCGAGGTTGCGTGCGCCTCCTGCCACCTTGCCGCCGAAGGCTCGTCAGATGCAAGGGTGCGCTCCCTGACGGCCAAGGGGACGCTCACCGCACGCCATTCCCAGCCGGTCTTTAACGCCGTTGGCCAGGTGGGATTGCGCTGGACTGGAGATCGCCCGGACGCTGCCGCCCAGGCGCGGGGTTCTCTCACCGGGTCGATGGGTTTTGCCTCCGACGAAAAAGCCATGGAAAAACTTCAAGAACTGGGTTATGAACCCCTGTTTCGCGCCGCTTTTCCTGAAGATGAGCAGCCGTTGACTCCCCAGCGCTATGGCGAGGCCATTGCCGCCTACGAAAAAACCCTGACCACGCCAGCACCCTTTGACCGCTTTCTGGGTGGCGAAGAAACGGCGTTGACCCCTGAGCAGAAAAATGGCTTGCAGGAGTTCATGGCTGTGGGCTGCAGCGGCTGCCACAATGGCGCCCGCCTGGGGGGAGAAATGCTGCAGAAGTTTGGTATCTACGGCAATTATTGGCAACTGACCAATTCCGAAACCATCGATAAGGGCAGGTTTGAAAACACCGGGAAAGCAGGGGATGAATATGTGTTCCGTGTCCCCATGTTGCGCAATATCGTCGCCACAGCCCCTTATTTTCACGACGGCTCAGTGGTGTCGCTGGAAGACGCCGTGGCTATTATGGCCGAGTTGCAACTGGGAAAGACACTGGAAGCTCAGTCTGTAAAATCCATCGTCACCTTTTTGCAGAGTTTGAGCGGTGAGGTGCCTGAGCATTACAAAGCCCCGGACTTGCCGTGACTATTGCAACCCAGCGCCATTCGCCTCTGGCAAGTCTGAGATGGCTGAGATGGCTGAGATGAACAGTGAGAACAAAAAAATACCCCGAGGATTTCTCCGCGGAGTATTTTAAAGACACTGTGGAAACAGGCTGGCCTGAGTGCTTTGGCTCAAGATAGAGCCTGGCGCTGTGGCGCGCCGTCACGGTTTCGTCAGATGCCCTGCAGCCGGTGGCGATTGCAGGGCAAAATTTAAGACTCTGAAGCGCCTCTGCCGCGAAAGCGCCTGTTGCTTGAGTTATTGCCCGGTGCCCGTTTTTGCTGGCCATTGCTCGAATTTCCCGAAGGTCTGGAACGGTTGCTGGAGCGGCCGCGATTGTTGCTGGCGGCGGTTTTTGGCGCGTACTGGGGCAGGGGCTTGGAAAGCTCAAAGCCGGGAATTTCCGTTCTTGGAATGGCTTTGCCAATGAGGCGTTCAATGGCGCGGAGCATATCCACTTCTTCATCGCAGACCAGTGAAAAGGCTTCTCCTTCGGCCCCAGCGCGACCGGTGCGGCCAATGCGGTGGACATAATCCTCAGGCACCTGGGGCAGGTCGAAATTGATGACATGGGGCAGCTGACTGATGTCGATACCCCTGGCTGCGATATCGGTGGCAACAAGAATCTGCAGTTTGCCCGCCTTGAACTCCGCCAGAACCTTGGTGCGGTGATTTTGGCTTTTGTTGCCGTGAATGGCGCCGGCAGCGATGCCATTTTTGCCGAGAAACTCCACCAGTTTATTGGCGCCGTGCTTGGTGCGGCTGAACACCAGCGCCTGGTAGAGGCTTTTTTCCTTGATCAGGTGACAGAGGAGGGCGGGCTTATTGCCTTTGTCCACGGGAATAATGGTTTGGGCAACGGATTCGGCGGCGGTGTTTCTGGGGGTTACGCTGATCTCCGCCGGGTTGTGAATAAAGCCGCGGGCGAGCTGGCGAATTTCATCGGAGAAGGTTGCTGAAAACAGCAGGTTCTGGCGCTGCTTGGGCAGAAGCGGCAGAATGCGGCGAATATCGCGAATAAACCCCATGTCGAGCATGCGATCCGCTTCATCGAGGACAAAAATTTCCACTTCGTCGAGGCGAACGACTTTCTGTTGATGGAGATCGAGCAGACGCCCCGGCGTGGCGACGAGAATGTCCACCCCTTTGCGCAAAATTTTGATCTGGGGGTTAATGCTGACGCCGCCAAACACCACCGTGGATGTCAGTTTCAAATATTTGCCGTAGGTGAGCACAGATTCGTGAACCTGGGCGGCGAGTTCTCTGGTGGGGGTGAGCACTAATACCCTGGGATTTGGGCTGGTTTTGGCTTTGGCGCGATTGTTGAGCAACTGGAGCATGGGCAGGGTAAAGCCTGCGGTTTTACCGGTGCCTGTCTGTGCAGCAGCCATCAGGTCGCCGCCCTTGAGAATAACAGGGATGCCCTGTTCTTGAATGGCGGATGGCGTGGTGTAGCCTTTTTCTTCGACAGCACGCAGCAGTGCCGACTCAAGGCCGAGGTCATTAAATGTCATAGATTTTTCCGTGATCCCCGGTTTGGGGATGAATAAAAACAGGGGTATTCCTGGAAGGGGTGATACGCCGGTCTGTTGCCGGTGATGAATTTTCGGTCGTCGGTTCACTGGCTAAACCTGACGACCAACCTGCGCAGTCTCAACAAAGTGGCAGGTAATGGCTGTTAATCGAAAAGCGGGTTGGGACGCTGTTTGCCGTGAACGGCCATAAGTCCAACTGCTTTCGGCGCCCATGGTAACCGTAACATTATGAAAAAACAATAAAATATTTTGATCTTTCGGCAACGGGTGGCAGGAGTCGCGACAATTGCTTTCTTAGGGGCTGTTTACATAATAGAATTCGAGGCCGGTTTTTTGTGTCCTCCTGCTAAAGCTGTCAATAGCAGGGGCGCGCAAACGGGCAGGTCTCTCCATCCCTGGAAAATCTTGCCTGGAGTGCGGCTGTACTCATTGGCATTAAGTTTGTATTATTTTCTCAACGTTGGTTCGGTGCAGCGGTTGCCGAACTGTAAATGCCGCCAAGCCTGCTATAACCGCACAAACCCAGGATTTCAGCCTGTGTCTGGGCAATTTCGGACTAGGCTCGCAAAAACAATGAAGAGAATACCCAGGAGAAATACATGGCGGGATTAAACGCAAGGATAGTTTTTGCATGAATGTCAGCGCTTTTAACCCGACTCAGACATCGCCCTGGCAGGCATTAAAAAAGATGGCCGCAGGCATTGAGGGGGTCGCCATAAAATCCCTGCTCGACAAAGATCCGTCGCGGGTCAAAAACTACAGTATTTCCTGTGGCGGGGTTTACCTCGATTATTCAAAAAATCTTGTCACCGATGATATTGTCGCCGCATTGCTGGCTCTGGCCGATGCTTCTCCCCTCATACAGCAGCGGCAAGCCATGTTTCGCGGCGATATCATCAATAACAGTGAGCAGCGCCCTGTGCTCCATTCGGCCGTCAGATTCACTGACCAACTGCGGGGGCAAGCAGGTCTGGGCACCTTGGTCGAGGACATTAATGCCCAGAAACAACAAATTTTTGCCATCAGCGAAAAAATTCGCAAAGGTCACTGGCTGGGAGCTACCGGCAAACCCATCACCCAGATTGTCAATCTCGGCATCGGCGGCTCAGACCTGGGGCCGAAACTTGCCTGCAGCGCGTTAAAAGAATTTTCACACCCTGATATTGACTGCCATTTTGTCTCTAATGTCGATGGCGACATGATTCGCGCCACCTTGGCAAAACTCGATCCGGAAACAACCCTGGTCATTATTGCCAGTAAAAGTTTTACCACCCAGGACACCCTGCTCAATGCAAGTACGACAGCCACCTGGTTCAGTCAGGCATTGGGGTTGGCCAATCCCTACCACTCACCCCATTTCATTGCCGTCACTGCGGCGCCTGAAAAGGCGCTTAAACTGGGCATACAGGCAGAAAATGTGCTCCAGATTTGGCATTGGCTGGGGGGGCGTTATTCCCTGTGGTCGGCTATTGGTTTGGTGATTGCAATTAGTGTTGGTTACGATAATTTTACTGCCCTCCTCGAAGGTGCCAGAGCCATGGACGAGCATTTTCTCGCCGCACCCCTGGGGCAGAATATGCCGGTGATACTGGCGTTGCTGGGAATTTGGTATGGCAATTTTCTCCGTGCCCAAACGTATGCCCTGATTCCCTATTGTGAGCGCCTGTTTCACTTGCCCTTTTATTTGCAACAGCTGGATATGGAGAGCAATGGCAAGTCTGTAAGCCAGAATGGCGCCGCCGTCGATTACACCACAGGCTCTGTGGTTTGGGGGCTGACAGGAACCAACAGCCAGCACAGTTTCTTCCAGTTGCTTCATCAGGGCACCCACCTGGTTCCGGTGGATTTTGTCGGTGTTGTTGAAGATGGACTCAGCAGTCCGGAGCATCACCGGGTGCTATTGGCGAATATGCTCGCGCAGGCTGCGGCACTGATGGCGGGAAATCAGGGTGACGATATTCCTGCCCATCGAAAGTGTTCCGGCAATCACCCTTCCAATACAATCCTGCTGGATTCCCTGACTCCCCGCAATCTGGGCACCTTGCTGGCGCTTTATGAGCACAAGGTTTTTGTTCAGGGTTGCATCTGGAATATCAATTCTTTTGATCAGTGGGGCGTTGAGCTGGGCAAGGCACTGGCGGGGGACTTGCTGAACGACAGCGGCAACAGAGATGCTTTCGATAGCTCAACCCTGGATTTGCTGACACGGGTTCGTCTCTGAGGGGCTAACCCGAAAACTGCACCAGCACAGTGTCAATGGGGATTTTCGATGCCCTCTCTGTACGCGGCCATCGCAACGTACAGAGAGGGCATCGGCCAACTCCGGCGGCAAAATTCTGGCAACCGGCGCAGCTTTCAGGCCATCAGCAACAATGTATCCAGCGCTGTTTTTGCCGGAAAATTATCGCAGTGCCCGGTCGTAGGGTTGAAAGGCAACCAGTTCTCCCGCCTGGAGATCGCCTTTTTCCCTGGGAATGACGATGTAGCCATTACTTTCCGTAAATGAACTCAAAATTCCTGAGCCCTGGGCGGTACTGGCGCTGACAGTAGCATTTCCCTGGTCGTCGACGCTGAGCTGGCCGCGGAGAAATTCGGTGCGTCCCGAGTGGCGTTTAAAGCCGTGAGCCAGTGGCGCCTGAATTTGCAGCCTGGGTTTAACCTGTTCCCCCGCCATTTTGCACAGCGCCGGTATGGCCAGCTGGTCGAGAGTGACGACGGCGGATACCGGGTTGCCGGGAAGGCCAAAAAAAACCGGCGGCGCAGCAGTTTTTTCCGCAAGCTTGCCCAAACGTCCATATACAAAGGGTTTTCCAGGTTTAATCGCCACTTTCCAAAAATTGATTTCGCCAATTTTGAGCAGTACTTTCTTGATATAGTCGGCGTCGCCGACGGAGACGCCACCGGAAGAAATAATGACATCGCTGTTTTCCGCCGCCCTTGAAAAGGCATCTTCAATGGCCTGCTCGGTATCGACAATAATGCCTAAATCAAGCACATCGAAGCCCAGTTTTCTGAGCATGGCGCAAATAACAAAACCGTTGGATTCGTAGATGCCGCCCGGCGTCAGAGTTGCGCCGGGGCTGCACAACTCATCGCCGCTGGAAAAAACTGCAATACGGAGGGGTTTGTACACCCTCAGACTGGTTATCCCCAGGGAAGCCAGCAAGCCAATATCTACGGGGGTGAGACGGCGTCCCGCTGTCAGCACGGTGTCGCCCCTGTCAATATCTTCACCGGCGCGGCGAACATGCTGACCCGGTTTCACAGGCTTGGAAAAATAAATCTGGTCGCCAGTGGCGCTGGTGTTTTCCTGCATTTCCACCGCATCCGCATCTGTGGGCATGACTGCGCCGGTCATAATACGAATACATTCGCCGGGATTGATTCGTCCTGAGTAGGGGTGTCCGGCGTAGGACTGACCGACAAGTTTGAGACAGGTATTGGCAGCGACGTCGCCGGCGCGCAAGGCGTAGCCGTCCATTGCCGAGTTGTCGCTGGCGGGAACCTGAAGGGAAGCGCGGATGTCTGTGGCCAGAATTCTGTTTAATGCCAGGGGCAGGGGTATGTCTTCACTGTCGAGGGTGCAGTTAACATCGTTAATCAAGTTGTTGCAGGCTTTTTCAAAGGAAAGCAGGCCTGTAGCGTCACAGCAGTCCATGTTACTTCCCCTTGTTGTGGTTGATCATCAATACGGCTGCTTCAACCCTGGAGCGCAAGCCCAGCTTCTTCAGTAAATGTTTGACATGAACCTTGACCGTGCCGTCAGAGATGTCGAGCTCACGGGCAATGAGCTTGTTGCTCAAGCCCTTGGAGATCAATTTAAGAATTTCCATTTCTCGGCTCGTGAGGGAAACCAGTAGCGAGGCGCGCTGGCTGCTTTCCGGCTTGCGAATGGCCTGGGCGAGAACAGAGGTGAGTTTCTCGCTGATGACCATTTTGCCGCTTACCGCTTCCTTGATTTTTTCCAGCAGTTCACCGGGATCCATGTCTTTAAGCAGGTAACCATCGGCGCCGTGACTGATGGCAGTGATGACATCTTCATCATTGTCAGAAACCGTGTACATGACAATAAGGCTGGTAATTTCTGCGGCGCGCATCGCTCGCAATGTGTCGAGGCCATCCATGCCGTGCATGTTTAAATCGAGAATGATCAGGTCTGGAGACAGCTCCTGGGAAATTTTAAGGGCTTCAGTGCCTGAAGAGACTTCACCGACTACCTGGAGTTCATCGTCAAGTTCGATCAGCTGGCGCAGCCCCTTGCGAAGCAGGGGATGATCATCTACCAATAAAATAGTCGCTGGTTGTTCAGTCATTATTGAATCTCTGTTTGGCAATAACGCTATCAAGTTTACCTTTAGTTGTAGGGTAGCGACAAACCCTCCGGAAATGATTGATATATATCATGTTCCATCATCAGTGAAGAAACGGTTAGCCGTTGCCGGTAATACCCATCTTTGATTTAGGCACTAAACAAAAAATTGTTTAAATTCAACAGCCAGAAAAATTAATACCCCTATTGTGGTATTCGAAAGAGGGGGCTGATGGCGGTTTTATACCCCTCAATACGCATTGTTTAGCCAGGGTGCTCCAGCCATAGTTTGATTGAAACTACCACTCGGAGAAGAGTTATGGCTGACCTTTATAAATGGGAGCCAGAAAATCAAGAATTCTGGAATACCCAAGGGCGTTCAATTGCAAATCGCAACCTCTGGATATCCATACCCTGCCTGCTATGCGGCTTTGCAGTATGGCTCTATTGGGGCATTATCACTGTCCAGATGATGAATGTGGGGCTGCCATTCAGTGCTGAAGATTTGTTTACCCTCAGCGCCATTGCCGGCCTTTCCGGTGCAACTCTTCGCATACCCAGCAGCTTTTTTATTCGCTTCTGCGGTGGCCGCAATACCATCTTTTTTACAACCTCACTGTTGATTATTCCCGCGTTCTTTACCGGGGTCGCCCTGCAAAACCCGGCAACTCCCCTGTGGCACTATCAGCTTCTTGCCCTGCTTTCAGGGATTGGCGGCGGCAATTTTGCCGCGTCAATGTCCAATATCAGTTTCTTCTTTCCCAAGAGCCGCCAGGGGCTGGCGCTGGGTTTGAATGCGGGTCTGGGTAATTTCGGTGTAACCACCATGCAGATTCTCATTCCCTTATTTATGACCTACGGTGTTTTTGGCGCTCTTGGCGGCGATCCTGTGACTCTGGTGAGTCCGTCGGGAACCCTGATCGGCAAAATCCCTGTAGGCACAGACACCTGGATACAGAATGGCGGTTTTTTGTGGTTGCTGCTGCTGGTGCCGCTGGCATTTCTTTCCTGGTTTGGCATGAACAATATTCAAACCCCCGAAGTGTCTCCCAATGTGGGCAATCCCCTGATTGCCATGGCGAGAATGACTCTGATGCTGAGCATGGGGTTGGCCACCGCTGCCGTGGGCTTGTGGCTTATTTTGCCTGCATCGGCCAATGGTTCGGGCTACCCCATTCCAAAAGAACTTGTGCTGGTGTTTGTGATTGCCTTCACGGTCATGTCACTGAAGGTTCTGCCCGGTGAAATTGGTAAAAGCCTGAGTCGGCAATATAAAATTTTTAACAATAAGCACACCTGGGTAATGAGTGTTATCTACACCATGACCTTCGGTTCGTTTATCGGCTTTTCTGCGGCATTTCCCC
Source organism: Porticoccaceae bacterium (assembly GCA_023228865.1). Next base: position 41,795 of record JALOAH010000008.1, read on the forward strand.
TGGCAATCAAAGTGATTTTTGGCTATCAGCATCTGGAAGTGAACGGCGTTATGACCCATGACGTCATCAATGCCAATGCCCCAAGCGCACTGATGTATGCCTGGATGGCTCCCTTTATTGGCGCGCTAATTCGCCCTGTGGGGGGGTGGATAGCGGATAAATTTGGCGGCGCCGCAGTCACCCATGCCTGTTCCATTGTTATGGTAATTTCAAGCCTGGGTGTGGCCTACTACATGTCTGCCGCCTATCAGTCGGCGACCCCGGAACAGTATTTTGTACCTTTCTTTCTTCTCTTTCTGGTGTTGTTTGCGGCCACAGGTATTGGCAATGGCTCCACCTTTCGCACCATCGCTGTGGTCTTTCCCAAAGAGCAGGCAGGCCCGGTGCTGGGCTGGACATCAGCCATAGCTGCCTACGGCGCATTCTATATTCCCAAAGTACTTGGCGAGCAGATCAGTGCGGGAAATCCCGAAACAGCCCTGATAGGGTTCGCCATGTTTTATGCGATTTGCGTGTTGATAAACTGGTGGTTCTATCTGCGCAAAGACGGCGAATTTTATAATCCTTGATAAATTATTCCCTGATGCCATTCAGACAAATGCGTGAATGGCAATTTTTGAGCGGAATGCCTGCACAGACTGGCATTCCGTTTTTTTACCGGTACAAAAAATTAGATCAGAGGTGAATAGCGAAGCCTGCTCGCGATTCGGTTTAAGGAGGAATATCGCGAGCAGGATTCGCACCTGAAAAATAGGGGAATGAAATTGAGGTTGCCGGCGCGGAAATTGCGCCAGCAGGGGATAAAATCAAGCTTTCAAATGGGAAACAAAATTACAGGGGCGGTGGCGCGCATCAAGTTGATTTTTTAGAATTTCATCCCAGGCGGTGCGGCAGGCATTGGTACTGCCGGGAACACAGACCACCAGGGTTTTATTTGCCAGTCCCGCCAGCGCCCGGGACTGAATGGTGGAGGTGGCGATCTGTTGATAGGAAATCTGGCGAAACAGTTCACCAAAGCCGTCCACCTGCTTATCCAGTAGCGGCTGAATGGCTTCCGGCGTGTTGTCCCTGGTGGTAAATCCTGTGCCTCCCGTCACTAATGCCACTTGAACCTCCACAGAGGCTATCCATTGGGAAATCACGCTGCGGATCTGATAGATATCGTCCTTGACGATTTTTCTGTCAACCAGGCGATGGCCGTCCCTTGTGGCGCGCTCAATCAAGAGCTGGCCGGAGGTGTCAGTGCTTTCGTCGCGGGTGTCTGATACGGTTAGAACGGCGATATTCAATGCCTTAAATGTGCTTTCTGCTAAATGGCTCATTTGCTATGCCTCAAACTGGTGTGTGAACAATATAAACGTTGGCTGAACTGGTGCAGCTGCAACGCATCAACCGCCGATCATGGCAAGGTTCTGTGTGCCGCCGCTATATCCCTGTTGGAGATGGTGACTTTTTTGTTTGCCATTGACGCAGCGGCGAAGTTCGGCGGCCAAAAATTCCGGGTCGCCACTGGCTATGGCCGCTCTAAGGTCATGGCTGCCGCTGGCAAATAGACAGAGGTTGAGTTTTCCCTGCGCTGAAATTCGAAGACGATTGCAGGAGTCGCAAAAATTTTTTTCGTAGGGCATGATCAGGCCAATGCGGCCGCGATAATCCTTGTGAAAAAATTCCTCCGCAGGCCCGGCGTCACGGCTTTTTGCCACCTGCTGCCAGCCGTTTTCCAGCAGTTTCCGCTTTAATTCGTTTCCCGACAAATGTTCTTTGCGAAAATAGGCGTGATTGTCGCCGGTTTGCATGAGTTCGATAAAGCGAACGGTTACCGGACAGTTTTTTACAAAGGCGAGAAAGGTTTCAAACTCATGGGCATTGGACTGTTTCAGAAGCACAGTGTTAATTTTGACTTTTTTCAACCCCAGTGTCAGGGCAAGATCGATGCTTTTAATGACCCGATCCAACTTGTCGAAACCGGTAATGGCGTTAAAATTGCCGGAATCCAGGCTGTCGGCACTGATATTTACAGCGCTGAGACCGGCGTCAACCAATTGTTCAAGAATGTCGGGAAGGCGGTAGGCATTGGTGGTTAAGGCAACGTTTTTTATACCCGGAGTTGCCGCACAGATGCCAACTATATCAATGATGTCTTGGCGCAGTGTTGGCTCGCCGCCGGTAATGCGAATTTTTTCCGTGCCAGACAACGCGAATGCCCTGGCAAGGGTTTTTATTTCCGCCAATGTCAAAAAGACTTTTTTATTGCCACCCGTATAACCATTTGGCAAACAATAACTACATCTGAAATTACAGATTTCCGTCACAGATAGCCGCAAATAATTGAATCGTCGCTTGTAGCCGTCCTCTAACATGGCTTTACCTTGTGGTTTTCTGCTGCAATCACGGGATTGCAGCAGGGAATTCTGGCGGGCTGATCGTTCGTCATCAGACGGCCTTTGCAGGTCTGTGAGAAACGTCAATCAATTCAACGGTACCATCCTCTTTGACTTCGGCGATTTGACCTCTCGGTTCTTCCATGAAGAACAATGTGATGAAGCCAATAACCGCGGTTCCGGCAATGACATAGAAAAAGACATTGTAGTCGACAAAGGAAAGTACGGTCAGAAAGGTTACTGCGCCAACATTGCCATAGGCGCCAGCCATGCCCGCTATTTGGCCGGTGAGGCGACGCTTGATCAGGGGAACCACTGCAAAAACAGCACCTTCGCCAGACTGGACAAAAAACGAGCAGGCCATGGCGATTACCACTGCCAGCCACACAGGCCATTGGCTATCAATAAGCCCCATCAAAAAATAGCCCACAGCCAGGCCGGCAGTGAGTATCAGCAGGGTTGGCTTGCGGCCAAATTTATCGGAAATAACGCCCCCCGCCGGTCTCGACATAAGATTCATAAAGGCATAGCCAGAGGCCAGCATGCCAGCGACCACCGGGCTGAGGCTAAAGGTCTCGAGAAAAAACAGCGGCAGCATAGACACAACCGCCAGTTCCGAGCCGAAGTTGGTGAAATAAAGGATGTCGAGCACCGCAACCTGCTTGAATTTGTAGCGGTGCATTTCCGGTACTGGAGCCTTAAAAACATGTTTGTTGACCATCCAGACATGGTAGGCCTCGTAAAGGTAGAGAAAGAAGAGACCCCAGTAAATATAGAGGGTGATGCTTGCGCTCAACATTTTCACGCCATCGGGAGACAATTTCCACGCCAGCAGTGCCAATGCCGCATACATGGGAATTTTCATCACCAAAAGTAGGAAAAAATCCCCTTTTGAGGTCACTTCCATGGCATTGTGATTTTTCGGTTTGAAGTAGGTGGAGCCTTTGGGCGTATTGCTTACATTGAAATAGTAAATAAACGCAAAAACCAGACTGAGAATACCGGTAATGGCGATTGCGTAGCGCCAGCCGTTATCGCCGCCAAAAAGCAGTGCGATGGTTGGCAGGGTAAAGGCGGCAGCGGCGGAGCCAAAATTGCCCCAGCCACCGTAAATGCCTTCGGCAGTGCCGAGCTCGTTATGGGGAAACCACTCTGACACCATCCGTATGCCGATGACAAAACCGGCGCCAATAAAACCCAGCAAGAAACGGGCTATGGCAGCCTGCATAAACGTATCGGCCAAGGCAAACATAAAGCAGGGTACAGAGCAAATCGCGAGCAGCACCGAATAGACTATCTTGGGGCCGTATTTGTCCGTGAGCATGCCAATAATAACCCTGGCGGGAATGGTGAGCGCTACATTAAGAATCAATAGGGTTTTGATCTGTTCGGGACTTAACCCCAGGGATAATTTTATTGCCTGGAGCATGGGAGCAAAGTTGAACCAGACAAAAAAAGTGATGAAAAAGGCCATCCAGCTTAAATGGAGTATTTTCATTTTCCCCGTAAAAGAGAGAAGGTTGAATTTTTGTGTAGCCATATTATCCACCTGATGATGTCATAGAGACTAAGGGTAATTTTCTGCTTTCACTGGTCTTTTTAACTTGATGCAAGTCAATTTTGAAGGGGCACAACCGCGCCCGGTTCAGTCCTGTTATCACTACAGAAGTAGCTGAAAATTCCCTGGAAGCGTTACCCTGCCTCACGGCCTACCCCTATTGGAGTACACAAGCTGGCAGCGAATCTATTACCTGTGATTTAGGTAATACTAAGCCCTTAAACATTGCCTGATGATTTGGTGAAAACGCTGGCTACAGTCAAAAAAAAGCCCCTAGTAAATAGGGGCAAAGGACACAGAGATCAAATCTTGGTGGCAACCTTCAAAGCATTAACTGAACCATCAGCCAGATTTTGTCGGTGTCAGTGGCAAAAGTATCGGCTTCGTAGTGGGCGTATTTCACCAGCAGGCTGCAATTTTTGCTGACTGCAAATCCTGCGGTCATATCCAGTTCATTGCCGTAGTCAATGCTGCCCTGATCACTTTTAAAATTATGGTAGGTCGCATTGAGGTTTATACCGGCGATAGAGCCAGCGGCAGAAACGTAAGTATCTTCAATTCCGTTCGCTGGCGTAGTGAGAAACTTGTCGGCGAAACCCTGAAACTTGTGGCCTGTGGCTAATGGCGTTGCCACTGCGACACCATTGTCTTCGCCGAGGAGTTCATAGCCAAGCCCCCAGGTTAATGCCGATAATTTCCCCGAGATCTCAACAAGCCCGTAGAGGGCGTCATAATCGTTGCTGTTGTCGCCATAGTCTTGCTGCTGGGCGAGGCTTGCGGTGATGGCAAAAGGACTGAATTGTCCCTGGTAGCGCAGCCCTACAGTTTGGCTTGACAAGGTGTGTGCCTGATCAAAATCCAGCAAATAGACAAAAGCACTGAGTTTTTGTGTTTCATTGATGCTGTAGCTGCTGTTAATCAGATGGATTTCGCCGTGAAGGTCGCTGTTTGGGCTGTCCTCACCAAAAATGCGATTAACGTTGTATAAATAACTGTAGTCAAGATTAAGGGCAGAGGTTATGCCGTACTGGAGTCGATAGCCATCGTAGGTTTGTTCATTCTGGCGCCAGCCGACACCGCCAATAAAGCGCTGATCGTCAAGATTGATGCGCTGCTTGCCGCCAGTAACATTCATCGAGTCGTAGCTGTAATTCACATAAGCCTGGTTGATTTCGGTGCCGTCGGGATCGGCGACAACAGGGTGATCCACCATGCCGTTATAGGTGTTGTTGTAATTTTCAGCACCAATCACACTGACATTGTCTATTTCAGCAACTGCGCGAAAACCGTTGATAGCCCCTGAAGTAAACGTCAGCCTGCTCAGTAACGTCGATCCGTGAGCCTCTTCGTCAAGGCCGTCCTGATCAACAAATTCATAGCGATAGCGCAACAAAAGATTTGTCTTGCTTTCCTTTACCGCCTGTTCAACAGCGCTGTGAATATCGGCACTTGCCGTTGTGCTGATTAAAAGGGCAAGACTCCCGGAGGCTAGCAATGATGTGTTGTTCATTTTTTTACCTTTGACCGTATTTGATTAACGTCAAGATTAAGCTGGCGCTGATTGCTGAATCTTGACATAAATCAATTACTGCTGGCGCCTACCCAGAATGGGTTCAACCTTGGCGGTTTTGGGTACTTGTGAAGTATTTTTACGTTTAATCTGTTGCGTTGTAATGGCGTTATAAATCATTTTCATGGTGTTATAGGCTTCGATGCTGGTGCACTTGGTGTCTTTGGTTTTTTTAAGGCCGGTCATGGTTGTCAGTTCAAAATGATAATCCGGCGAAATTTCATGATTGTTGAGGCAGGCCTTGACGCAATTGAGAGGGCAGCCGTCGAGAGCGATAATTGTGCGTCCGGATTTGGCCACCTTGACCAGGGATTTGACATTGCCGCCGACACCGGCGATACAGGACATTTCTGCGACATTTTCCCTGTCCATGGTTACAGCCAGATCATTGGCGAGCTGAGCGACATTGGAACAACCAGAGCATGCGTAGACCAGTGGTTTTGGATTGTCGTCACGCATTGCAGTTCTCCCGATTTTCTAAATGAAAAATCATTATAGAAGTTCAGGGGCAATCCGGTTTGATATGGATCAAAGCGGTGTTACGGCTGGCGGGAAAAAAAGAGGTATAAGGACAATGGTACTGACTTAGCGCCGAAGCGAAGATTTTCGTCACTCCCGCGTAGGCGGGCGTCCAGTTTTTTTCAGGGTGGCGAGACTCTCGAATTTTCGCCTGCGCGGGAATGACGTTTAAGTCTGTTATACCCGCGCAAAACTCAGATTTCAGCGTGGACTGGTGCAACATCCGGGCTAGCCCGGAAGTGTTGCCGGCTTTTTGCGGTTTCAAAGGGTGATGTCATCATCTTCCAAAAAATTATAGCGGTTGGCTTCTGCGAGCCGAACCTGGAAGCGCTCTGCTTGAATTGCCAGGTACATGGCTATCATGCAGACAGCGAGAACACCATAGAGGAGCATAAAGCAGGCGCTGTAGATGCCAATCCAGTCGACAATAACGCCAAAAATAATGGGCAGCGTACAGCCACCCAGAGCGCCAATCGCGGCGACCACGCCACCCACCTCACCCATTTTTTCGGGATAGGTATCGTGAATAATTTTATAAACACTGGCGCGGCCAAAACCCTGGGCGATGCCGATGATAAATAACAGTCCGGTAAACACCCAGACATTGATGGAAATGGTTAACTGAACATCCTGGTTGACGCCGTGGATGGTCATGGTGGTGGGCGGGTAACTGAGAAAAAACAGGCAAACCAAGCAAACCCAGAATACGCTCCAGTTGACAGTGCGCCCCCCGTAGCGATCCGAAAACCATCCCCCGAGGGCGCGGACAACGGATGATGTGGCGACAAAAAACAGGGTAAAGGCCATGGCTTGCCCAGTGTCGAGCCCATAGGCTTTCATGTAATAGTGGGGCAGCCATAGCAGAAGCGCCAGAAATGAGCCGAAAACAAAATAATAATAAAGGCCAAGGCGCCAGACATGGATGTGTCTCAGGGTTTTCAACAGGGATGAACCTGGAGACTGGCGCTGATCCAGCGCTTGATTATTTGGCGAGCTGGGCGCCAATAAAGAAAAAATCAGGGTTATTACCATTAACCCAAGGCCATAGACGGGGCCGAGCCACTGCCACCCCAGCTGGCTGATAATAAAAGGCGCGGTTATTAAGGTGATGGCTGCTCCGGCATTGCCAACGCCAAAAATTCCCATACTGGTTCCCTGCAGGTGGCGGGGAAAGAAGTCGGTGATATAGCGAATGCCAAAGGTGAAGGAGGCGCCGGCCAAACCGAGCCAAAGTCCGATGAGAATGTAATGGCTGTATTCTGTAGCCAGGGGCAACAGCGCCAGGGCAGGGAGTACAGCGATCATTTGCCAGACAAAAAGTCTCTTGGGTGATGTTCTGTCAGCCAGCAGGCCAGCGGGAATGCGAGTCAAGGCACCAGTGAGCATGGGCGCGGCCAGCATCAGGCCGAGTTCGGTAAAATTGAGGTCGAGCTGATCACTGACGGGCAATGCCAGGGCGGCGTATAGAGTCCATACGGAAAAACTGGCGGCAAAAGCCAGTGTGGCAAGGGTCAAGGCGCGGTTGGCATATTGATAATGCATTTTTAGAGGCGCTCCGGGGGATCTTTGGCCGCTTATTGTGATCAGTGTACCGAAAATTCCAGGATTGAAAACCGGAATCTGGTTATTTTGTCCTGTCCCCAGTGTTATGGCCAATAACTACCCAATGGGTGGTATTTGTATTTTTGGCAAAACACGGGAGCAAACAGGGTTGTCGCCACGGGGCTGTGGCAACCAGAAAAAACCGGTAGTTTTTTCGCGCTGGCGACAACAATTCGACGCCACAATCAGTGCTTGCTTTACGCTCATGGGGAACGCAAAATCATGGCATAAATAGTGGCTTCAGGGTTTCTCTCGATGGCGACGGCTGGATTTAAACTGGATACTGGTTATATTACGGAAGCAGGAAAAAAGCCCATCAACGAGGATATGGCCGCTATTTCCCTTCCCCAGGAATTCTATCTCGAACAGGTGAAGGGCTGTAGCTTCGCTGTCGCCGACGGTGTCAGTACCGCCGAAGCCGGACAGGAAGCCAGTCGCACTGCGGTTCAGCGGTTTTTTGAGGAGTATTACAAAACCCCGGATACCTGGTCTGTCAGCCACAGCGGTCAGCAGGTGCTGTCGGCAATCAATCTTCGCCTCTACCGTAAAAGCCACGAGTTTAAACAGGAAACCAAAGGCTATCTGTCGACATTTTCCGCTGTTGTTTTGAAAGGGCACCAGGGGCATTTTTTTCACGTCGGCGATACCCGCATCTATTTCTTGCGCGGCGAACAATTAAAACAACTGACCCAGGATCACACTGCTGTTGTCGGTCACGGCGCGCCATTGTTGGCCAGAGCCGTGGGCATGGACAATCTGCTCCATATTGATTACGGCTGTTTCGCTCTAATGGAAGGGGATATTCTCCTGCTCACCAGCGACGGAGTCCACGATTTTGTCGCCACCAAAAACATCATTCGAATCCTCATGGGGGATTCATCTGCTGAGGTTATGTGCAATGAATTAATCGCTGCGGCAAAAGACGCCAACAGTGATGATAATCTCAGCTGTGTGGTTGTGAAAATTCTTGCTTTGCCTGAGCAGAGTATTGATGACTTTAATGCCGAGTTGACGCGATTGCCATTTCCGCCTGCATTGAAGCCGGGAATGAAGCTCGATGGTTACCGTGTCATTGAAGAGTTGTTTGCGTCGAGCCGCAGTCAGTTGTATCTGGTGGAAGATGAACACAGCGGCGAGCGTTATGTGATGAAAACACCATCACAAAATTACGCGGATGACAGTCATTACATCGACCGCTTTATTCGTGAACAATGGATAGGCAGCCGAATAGACTCGCCCCATGTGGTTCGCATTATCGGCCACAATCGTCCGCGCACGGCGCTGTATTATTTGATGGAAAAAGTGGAAGGTGTCAGTCTGGATACATGGCAACAATCCCAGAGCCAGCTCAAACCCGGCAAGGCCATCGAAATCATCAAGCAAATTGCCGATGGCCTTCAAGTATTTCATCAAAACGAAGCCGTGCACCAGGATCTCAAGCCGGGAAATATCATGGTCGATAATAATGACCGTGCGAAGATTGTTGATTTTGGCTCTGTATTTGTCGCCGGTATTGCCGAACTTTACCGCCCCCTTGAGCACCAGGGGGTCCTTGGCACCGCCAGCTATTCAGATCCTTACTATCTTCAGGGTAAAAACCCTGGGGTTCAGGGTGATGTCTACAGCCTCGCGACCATCTGTTATGAATTATTTACCGGCCATCTGCCCTATGGCGACAAGATTGAAACCTGTCGCACCAGCCAGGATTACGATCGGCTGCGCTATCATTCCGCGAGAAAATACAACCCTGTGATTCCCCTGTGGTTTGACCGGGCGCTGGAAAAGGGCGTAAAAATCAATCCCGCGGATCGCTATCTCAATATTGCTGAATTTATGGCTGATCTTACCCATCCCAACCCTCTTTTTTTGAAAGAGGACCCGGAAGTCAAAGGCGCAGGCACATTGCTGTTCTGGAAATTACTCAGCGGTTTTTGGTTTATTACTTTTTTGCTGGTTGTCTATCTTTTTTCCCAGTCAAGGGATTAACCGGGCAATAACTCATGCCCGGTTAAAAGCGCAAGCTATTATTCCCAGGATCGATAGTCGCCGTTTGCAGAGTCTCTGGATCGATAATCCATGCCGGCAATGTTATGCCAGTAGCCGTTGCACTGGGACTCTGGTGGCTGGGATGGTGAGGCGCCGCTTTTAAAGGCCTCAATCCAGTCGAGGCACTGGTTGCTGTGGGCACTGAGGCGGCAAATATCCACCAGGCCCGCCATGCTGGCGCGGTCGGAATGAAGGTTGTAAACCGTGCCGGATTGGGTCTGGATGCCATTGAGATTAAAAATTTCCTGTCCCTCCTGGCTGCGTACCTTGATTCCCTCTGGGTACTGCTGGCAGACAAGTTGGCATTTATCCTTGGCTCGGTTGAGATAGCGAGTTGTAAAACAGCGCCCGCTGTGGGCGAGGGGCAGATAGCCATAACTCAGCACTTCGGTTTCAATGCTGGGAAAGCCCAGATTGCTTTGTTCGCTTTTGATTTGCTCAAGCCAGTGCCGCGATAACTCTACGGGCATAACCCAGCGAACAGCTCCCAGTTTCCTTAATTTTTCAAGGCTGTGGGCGTTATAACAGTTGATGGCGGAACCTATGACAAAGGGAAGCTTATGTTCGACGAGTATCTGAACGGCGGCCATATCATTGGCTTCCACCAAAAAATCACCATTGAGGCAGTAGCGTTCTACGTCTTTCAGGGCAAAGGAGGATTCCAGCAGGGTGAGGGTAGATAAAACCACCTGTTTGCCCGCTTCGCGAAGAACCATTGCCCAGCGGTAATAGTCTTCAAACGTGCTCAGGCAGCGTTTTTCACAGACGGATTCACCGAGATACACAATATCGGCGCGGCTTTCTGCGACACGGCGATAAAATTCTTCCATGTGGTCTCTTGGCCACAGATAAAGCATGGATCCAACGGCTACTTGCATAACGGGTTCCTATTTCCATTTGCGATGGTATGCGCCAAGGGTGGTTTGATAACCCTCTGAAAGCTGTTCCAGGGCTGCCTGCCATTCCTGTTTGACGCTGAAACGGTTTGCCATGACGGCATCAATGGCGTTGCGCCAGACTCTGGTGACTTCGGCAACATAGGCAGCGCTGCGCTGGCGACCTTCGATTTTCAGGGAGCTGATTCCCAGTTGATAAAGTTCCGGCAAAAGATCGAGGGTGTTAAGACTGGTGGGTTCCTCGAGCACGTGGTAAGTGTCGGTGCCGGCACAAAAACGACCTTTGCACAATGTGGGGTATCCCGCCTGCTCGCCGCTTTTATAGTTGTCGATAAGTACGCCATTGAGCCTGGTGGACAAGCCCTGGGGTTTATCCTGCCATTCAACAAAGCGAGCCGGTGAACAGACCCCACTGGTATTGGGGGATTCTCCGGTGACATAGGATGAGAGATAGCAGCGGCCTTCCGCCATCACGCAAAGGCTGCCAAATGCGAAGACCTCGAGGTCTATATCGCATTGGGATTTGAGCATTTTCACCTGATGAATACTCAGTACCCGCGGCAATACAATGCGCTTTACGCCAAATTGGCGCTTGTAAAATTCAATGGCTCCGGCGTTGGTGGCGGAGGCCTGCACGCTGAGATGAACTTCCTGGTGTGGATGGGTGTTGTGAACATAGTCGAGAACAGCAATATCGGCGAGAATAAGCACGTCCGCCTGGGCGGAAATGGCCTGGTCGACACTGTCTTGCCAGCGCTCCATTTGATTGGGGTGGGCAAAGGTATTAATGGCCACATGCAGTTTGCGATTGGCGGCATGGACATAATCCGCCGCTTCGCGCAATTTTTCGCCACTGAGATTGAGGCCGGTAAAGTGGCGGGCGTTGGTGTCGTTGTTCAGACCCACATAGACGGCGTCGGCACCTGCTTTAATGGCCGCTTTTAATGAGGGGATGTTGCCCGCTGGGCATAATAACTCCATGCTGTCTCCTTTGTGGGTGGTCAGTGGCAAGTTTGCCGGCGTTTTATAAAGGACTCGCTCCTGGAGAAAAAATGGTTTGCCAATATCCGCATGGTTTAAATACCGCAGTCATCCACTTCGGGCAGTTCCGCCATGCTGCTGAAAATGTCGGCAATTTCCGTTTTGCTCAGTTTTTCGTCTATAGCGGGGTAGAGGATGCTCTCCTCCTTGATGTTGTGGGATTGCAGCAGGGTTTTTAGCGCCATAAACAGATCAGGGTCAGATTGCTGTTGTGACAAAACCATTTCTATTTGAGTGAGAATATTAATGATTTTTTGATGCTCAAGGCGCATCACCTGGGTTGGTCCCATGCTGAAAATATTTAATTTTTTCTCAAAGAGCGGAAATAAAATTTCTTCCTCCCAGTCGATATGTTTTTTTAGACCGTTTTTGAAGGTCGTAAAATAATCCAGAGCCTTGCCGTTGCCTGCAACCATTTCTTTTTCGCTGGCTTCAAGAATAATATCCAGACGGTCGTGATCCGCTGAAAAATACTTGGTAATGTCCATGCTCATGATTGGTTCCTCAATTCATTCCCCGGAGGTTTTCTGTCCATGGCCCGGCCAATGGCTCTGGCGTATTCCGTTATAAAAAATAACAAGGGTTTTGGCAGGGTTTTTTCCGGCTCAAGGCTGCCCAGCATATTTTTTACGGCAAGACTTAAATCTGTATTGCCGGTTATGGTTATTTTGCGTCTGAAAAAGAGGGTGTCGGGATCCACAGTCCCGCTAATCATGAGAATAAAACTGGCTACAGAGCCCTTGATGATGACATCGGCGCCATTGCGGAGGGGGCTTTCGCTGCCTGAGGATTTTTCTTCAAGCTGGGGTGACACCCTGAGGCGGTTATAGCGCTTTTCGATGACAAGAATTTTTGCCGTGTCGTCGACAGCGATAGCCAGGGTTTTACCGTCGAAAAAATCAAAATCCCCTTCGCCCAAACTGTTTTTCAGCCCCTGATTGAGCAGCGTCGACAGTATAAATGCGACCGCCCTATCCGGCGCCGACTTGAGGCCGTAGGTGAGCAGTTTTGTCGAATAGCGAATGCCTTTGTCCATAAGAGCAAGGTTTGTCACGGCGGTCATGGCAGTATCAACACCTGTGTAAAATCCCGTCTTAGGGTTTTGGCGGATATTGAGTCACCGCGTCGGTGCGCTGCTCCGGGTTTGCCGCCGGTTTCGCGGCAGCGGCGTTTTCAGGCATTTTTGCCGTTGCCTTTTTGTTGGCCTGGTTCTTTGCTTGTTCTGCGGATTGGCCGCCGCACGCGCCACAACATTCCATCACTTTGCTCCTGTTACTGCATTAAAGGGCTTGAATTTACGTCAAATTGAAATCCGCTGATCTCCGCTTCGGAGACAAGCAGGGATATGTATTGGGCGATGGCTTTGCGGCGGACTTTTTCATTGAGATAGGTTTCGATGCGCTCCTGGACAAATTCAAAAGGCAACAGTTTTCCCGGCAGGTTCTGATCCACCATCACCACATGAAAACCGTAGCGGCTCTCTATGGGGTGGGGAGCAAGGCCTTCGCCGAGGTTAAAGACATGGCGTTCAAATTCCGCCACCGTTTGCCCTTTGCTCAATTGACCCAGGGATCCACCCTGTGCGGCGGAGTCGCAGCGGGAAAACTGGCGCGCCAGTGCTGAAAAATCTTCCCCCTGTTGCAGTTGGCCAATAATGTTTTCCGCCAGGTTTTTCGCATCGAAACGCTCCTCGGTGTTTTCAGGCAGCGCCGCCAGGAGGATATGGCGTGCGCTCACCAGGGGCGAGGTGGTGAATTTTTGCGGATTTTTTTCATAATACTGCTGGCATTCGGCAAGGGATGCGGTTGGAAAATTCACCTCGCGCTCGACGAGAATTTCAGCACTGACATCGTTGTGGTCGTCTTCGTCAGCCAGGCCGAGATCCCTGGCGCGCTGACGAATCAGCTCGGCGATAATCAGGCTCTGAGCCGCATCCATCATCGCCTCTCTGTGGTTCTCTGCGGGATGGTACTGCATTTCAGCAAGCACCTGATCTTCGCTGATGATCCTATTGTTGACAGTAATCATGACTGCTCCTGTGCAATTAGCGTTTTGCCCGCACGATCTGGTAATTTCTGCTCAAATACTGCACTGGCACACTGGCGATATGCACCAGGCGGCTGAAGGGGAAGACGATAAACAATGTCATGCCAAGGAATACATGGAGTTTGTAAATCCAGTGAACATGGGCAATGGCATTGGCGGCTTCAGCGCCATCCAGGGTGACAATGTTTTGCGCCCAGCTCATGAGCAGCAGCATTTCCGCGCCGTCGAGGTGGTTGGCGGAAACAAAAATGGACAATAAGCCGAGCAGCAGTTGGGCGTAGAGGAGTAGTAGTACGGCAATATCCATGTTGGTGCTGGTTGCCCTGATGCGGGGATTGCTGAGGCGGCGCTTGAGCAGAATGGTCAGGCCGTAGAGGCAGACCAGGCCAAAAACACCGCCGAGACTCATGGCGATGATCTGTTTGGCGGTGGCGCTGACGCCAAGCACATGCCAGATTTCAACCGGCGTCAGCAGACCGAAAAAATGCCCCACCAGTATCATGATGATACCGATATGGAAGGGGATGCTGCCACGGCGGAGATTTTTACTCTCCAAAAGCTGGCTGGAGCCGGTTTTCCAGGTGTATTGCTCCCGGTCGTAGCGCACCATGGAACCCACCACAAAGATGGCGATAGCAATAAAAGGGTAAATGCCAAAGAGCAGGTTATTTAAATAACTCATGGTGTTTTCCTCACTGTGCGCACTGGTTAAAACCCGTCCAGGTGACGGGTATATCGAGATCCCGGCGCTGATTTTCACTGGGTCTGTTGGTTGTTGACGAGCAGGCACCGCCGTCGGGGGCGCCAAAGGTGACCGCTTCTTCCTCCCACTCCTTGTCGATGGCCTGACGGCTGTCGTCGCGCTTTTCGCCGGCCAGCTGTTGGCGCAGCTGAGCGACATCAAAGCGACTGTGGGCGGCGTCCAGCAGTGCGGTAAAGAGCACGGCATAGTCGCTGTTTCTGTTTTCGAGACGGCACAACAGGGTGGCGAGTATATGCTCCACATCCTGCAACCACTCTCGCGCATTGCTGTCGCCCTGGGTGGCTAAAAACTCGAGAAAGAGCGGGATGTAATCCGGCAGTTCGTTGCTGTCCAGTTCAAGTCCGGCAAGGCGGTATTGATTGAGTAGATCCACCATGGCCTGGCCGCGATCGCGGCTTTCACCGTGAACATGTTCAAAGAGCCAGAGTCCCAGGGAGCGCCCGCGCTCAAAGAGGCCATCGTATTCCGCCTGCCAGTCCATAAGGTCTCCGGCAAGGCGGCGCTCGATAAATTCGATGACGGCGGCGCGATTTTGCTGGCTCAAGCCACTGGTATTGACCAGCTCAATCATGGGCGCTTTCAAGTCCCCAAGTTCTGCTGTGGGATAGTCGAGCAATCGCGATAACACACTCAGTAATTCCATACCTTACTCCCTGTTCACGGCAGGAATGACCTGGCGGACAACCTGACTTTTGTTGCCAAACAAATTGACATCGTTATTGCCGTCGCTGCAACCGTTACCAAAGCTGAAGCCGCAGCCGCTTTTCATGTCGTAGGCCTCTTCCGCATAGGCTTTGTGGCTGGTGGGGATAACAAAGCGGTCTTCGTAATTGGCGATGGCCATGTAGCGGTACATGTCTTCCACCTGCTGAACACTGAGTCCCACCTGTTTGAGCACATCCAGATCTTCCACACCTTCCACCTGTTGGGCGCGTTTGAAGGCGCGCATGGCAATCATGCGCTCCAGTGCCGTTACCACAGGTTTTTCATCGCCAGCGGTCAACAAATTGGCCAGGTAGCGCAGGGGAATGCGCAGGGACTTGAGGTCGGGAATAACGCCGTTCATGCCGACATGTCCCGCCTGAACGGCGGTTTGAATGGGCGACAGGGGGGGTACATACCAGACCATGGGCATGGTGCGGTATTCGGGGTGCAGGGGCAGCGCCACTTTCCAGTCGATGGCCATTTTGTAAACCGGAGACTGGCGGGCAGCTTCCAGCCAGGCGTCGGGAATGCCTTCTTTGCGCGCCGCCGCGATCACTTCGGGGTCGTCCGGGTTGAGGAAAAGACTCAGCTGTGCCGGGTACAAATCCTGCTCGTTGGCGACACTGGCCGCTTCTTCGATGCGGTCGGCGTCGTAGAGCAGGACGCCGAGGTAACGGATGCGGCCAACGCAGGTTTCCGAGCACACGGTGGGCTGTCCGGCTTCAATGCGGGGGTAGCAGAAAATACATTTTTCCGACTTGCCGGTTTTCCAGTTGTAGTAGATTTTTTTGTAGGGACAACCAGACACGCACATGCGCCAACCGCGGCATTTGTCCTGGTCGATCAAGACAATACCGTCTTCTTCGCGCTTGTAAATCGCGCCGGAAGGGCAGCTGGCGACACAGGCGGGATTGATGCAATGCTCGCACAGCCTGGGCAAATACATCATGAAGGTTTTTTCAAACTGGCCGTAAATGTCCTGTTGAACCACTTCGTCAAAGTTTTTGTCCTTGCGGCGCTGTTCAAATTCGGTGCCGAGAATTTCTTCCCAGTTCGGCCCCCAGTGAATTTTTTCCATGCGCTGGCCGCTGATCAGGGAGCGCGGTCTCGCCACCGGCTGGTGCTTGCTGTCGGGGGCGTTGTGGAGGTGCTGGTAGTCGAAATCAAAGGGTTCGTAGTAGTCGTCAATTTCCGGCAGATCCGGGTTGGCGAAAATATTCGCCAGCAGCCGCAGTTTGTTGCCCTGACGGGGTTCGAGTTTGCCGTTTTTGTTGCGTTTCCAGCCGCCGTTGTATTTGTCCTGATTTTCCCACTCCTTGGGATAGCCGATACCGGGTTTGGTTTCAACATTGTTGAACCAGGCGTACTCTGTACCTTCCCGGCTCGTCCAGACGTTTTTACAGGTAATAGAGCAGGTGTGGCAGCCGATACATTTGTCCAGATTTAAGACCATGCCGATTTGTGCACGTACTTTCATGGTTTATTCCTCTTCCTACTCTTCATCCAGCCAGTCAATATTGTCCATCTTGCGAACAATCACGAATTCATCCCGGTTGCAGCCCACGGTGCCGTAGTAGTTAAAGCCGTAGGCGAGTTGGGCATAGCCGCCGATCATGTGGGTCGGTTTCATCACCGCTCTGGTTACAGAGTTGTGAATGCCGCCCCTGGTGCCGGTAATTTCCGAACCGGGCACATTCACGATGCGCTCCTGGGCGTGGTACATCATGCTCATGCCCTCCGGCACCCGTTGGGACACCACGGCGCGGCAGGCAATGGCGCCGTTGACGTTAAAGACTTCGATCCAGTCGTTGTCTTTGATACCGCCCGCTTTGGCGTCGGTTTCACTGATCCAGACAATGGGGCCGCCCCGGCTCAGGGTGAGCATCAACAGGTTGTCGGAATAGGTGGAGTGGATGCCCCATTTCTGGTGGGGCGTAATCCAGTTGAGCACCAGTTCCTTGTTGCCGTTGGGTTTTTTGTTGAGCATGGGCGCGGTGGTTTTTAAATTCACCGGCGGTTTGTAACTGACCATGGTTTCGCCGAAATCCCGCATCCACTGGTGATCCTGGTAAAACTGCTGGCGGCCGGTGAGGGTGCGCCAGGGAATCAGTTCGTGGACGTTGGTGTAGCCGGCGTTGTAGGACACATGCTCGTCCTCCAGACCGGACCAGGTGGGCGAGCTGATGATTTTGCGCGGCTGTGCCTGAATGTCGCGGAAGCGGATTTTTTCCTCTTCCTTGGGCTTGGCGAGATGGGTGTGATCCAGGCCGGTAAATTCCCCCAGCGCCGCCCAGGCTTTTACCGCCACCTGACCGTTGGTTTCCGGCGCGAGGCTTAGAATGACTTCTGCGGCATCGATGGCGCTATCAATCCGCGGTCTGCCCTGGTGGGGGCCGGGTTCGTGGTGGCGGCGGTTGAGGTCGCCGAGAAACTCCACTTCCTTATCCGTATTCCAGTTAATGCCCTTGCCGCCGTTGCCGAGTTTTTCCATCAAGGGGCCGAGGGAGGTAAAGCGGTTGTAGGTGTTGGGGTAATCCCGTTCAACCACCACCATGCCGGGGGCGGTTTTGCCGGGAATCAACTCGCATTCCCCTTTCCACCACATTTTTACGCCATCCGGTTGCGCCAGTTCTGCGGGGCTGTCGTGCATCAGCGGCTGGGTGACGAAATCCTGTTCCACGCCCAGATGTCCGGGGCAGAGTTCCGAGAATTTCTTGGCGATGCCTTTGAAAATATCCCAGTCCGAGCGCGACTCCCAAACGGGATCCACCGCCTTTGACAGGGGGTGAATAAAGGGATGCATATCGGAGGTGTTCATATCGTCTTTTTCGTACCAGGTGGCCGTTGGCAAAACGATATCCGAGTACAGGCAGGTGGTGGACATACGGAAATCCAGGGTCACCCAGAGATCCACCTTGCCCTCCGGCGCCTGATCGTTCCAAACCACATCTTCGGGTTTTTTCTCGCCACTTTCGCCGAGATCTTGACCCTGCAGGCCGTGCTTGGTGCCGAGAAGGTGGCGCAGCATGTACTCATGACCCTTGCCGGAGGAGCCGAGAAGGTTGGAGCGCCAGATAAACATGTTGTGGGGATAGTTTCTCGGATTGTCCGGGTCTTCGCAGGCAAACTTGAGATTGCCGGATTTGAGCTGTTGAACGGCGTAGTCCTTGGCGGACATGCCCGCAGCCTCTGCCTGTTTGCACAGTTCCAGAGGATTCATACCCAGTTGCGGCGCGGAGGGCAGCCAGCCCATGCGCTCGGCGCGGGTGTTGTAATCGAGAATGGAGCCGGTCCACTGGCTTTTGTCCGCCAGCGGCGACAGCACTTCGGTCATGTCCAGTTTTTCATAGCGCCATTGATCGGCGTGGTTGTAGAAAAACGAGGTGCCGTTCATTTGCCGGGGCGGGCGCTGCCAGTCGAGACCGAAGGCCAGTGGCAGCCAGCCGCACTGGGGACGAAGTTTTTCCTGGCCGACATAATGAGCCCAGCCGCCGCCGGACTGGCCGACACAGCCGCACAGCATCAGCATGTTGATGAGGCCGCGGTAGTTCATGTCCATGTGGTACCAGTGGTTGAGGGCAGCGCCGACAATAACCATGCTGCGACCCTTGGTTTTGTTGGCGTTGTCGGCAAATTCACGGGCGACCTGAATGACCACATCCGCTTTGACGCCGGTGATTTGCTCCTGCCAGGCGGGGGTGTAGGGAACGTTGTCGTTAAAACTTTTCGCCGTATTGGGGTCGTCAAGGCCGTTATCGACACCGTAATGAGCCAATGTCAGGTCGTAGACGCTGGCCACCTGAACGGTGCTGCCATCCTTGAGAGTGACGTTTTTAACCGGCACTTTGCGAATTTGAATGGGGTCGTGGGCGGTGTGTTGGAAATAGCCGAGATCGTGTTCCTTGGCGCCAAAATAGGGGAAGGCGACCTCGGCAATGGCGTCGGCGCTGTTTTTCAGACTCAGGGCAAATTGGTGTTCCCGACCGGTTTTACCGTCTTTCTGCTCGATGTTCCATTTGCCTTTCTCGCCCCAGCGATAGCCGATGGCGCCAGTGGGGGAAATCAGCTCGCCACTGGTTTCATCAACGGCAATGGTTTTCCACTCGGGATTGTTTTCCTGGCCGAGGTTGTCGGTCAGGTCGGAGGCGCGCAAAAATGCACCCTGAACAAGACCCTGAGCGGTTTGGTCGAGTTTTACCAGCATGGGCATGTCCGTATAGCGGCGCACATAGCTGGTGAAATAGTCACTGGGATTGTCGATATAAAATTCTTTGAGAATGACATGGCCAAAGGCCATGGCCAGTGCCGCATCCGTGCCCTGTTTGGGGGCGAGCCAGATATCGGAGAGTTTTGAGCACTCGGAGTAGTCCGAGGTGATCACCACGGTTTTAGTGCCTTTGTAGCGGACTTCGGTAAAGAAGTGGGCATCCGGGGTGCGGGTTTGGGGCACGTTGGAACCCCAGGCGATAATGTAATTGGAGTTGTACCAGTCGGCGGATTCTGGCACGTCGGTCTGTTCGCCCCAGATTTGCGGCGATGCTGGCGGCAGGTCGCAGTACCAGTCGTAAAAGCTCAGACAGTTGCCGCCGATCAAAGACAGATAGCGGGAACCGGCGGCATAGCTGACCATACTCATGGCCGGAATCGGCGAAAAACCGGCGATGCGATCAGGCCCGTAGGTTTTGGTGGTGTAGATATTGCTGGCGGCAATGATTTCGTTGACCTCGTCCCAGCTGGAACGGACAAAACCGCCAAGGCCACGGCGGGATTTGTAGTATTGGGTTTTGGCTTTGTCCGCCATGATCGACGCCCAGGCCTGTACCGGATCACTGTGCTGAAGTTTTGCCTCCCGCCACAGGGTAAGCAGCGCCTTGCGCACTTTGGGGTATTTGAGGCGGTTGGCACTGTAGATATACCAGGAGTAACTGGCGCCGCGGGGGCAGCCGCGGGGTTCGTGATTGGGCAGATCCGGGCGGGTGCGGGGATAATCCGTCTGTTGGGTTTCCCAGGTGACCAGGCCGTCCTTGACATAAATTTTCCAGCTGCAGGAGCCGGTGCAATTGACGCCGTGGGTTGAGCGAACGATTTTGTCGTGCTGCCAGCGGCGGCGATAGCCTTCTTCCCAGCCGCGATCTTCGTCAGTGGTAATTCCATGACCGTTGGCATAGGGTTCTTTGTTGATTTTGAAAAAGCGCATTTTGCTTAACAAATGGCTCATGAAAAATTCTCCTTTACTGCCTGGTGGCTGGCTAATAATCTGTCGCTGTATGATGGCGGGCGATCAAACGTGCATTGCTGTTAATGGCCAATATATAGAGCGCAGGGAAATGGTAGTTGATGTGGATCAATGCGTGTATTTCGCTTTTGCGGCACTGGCGATGGGAGTACCAATAAAGGGGTAGGGAGGATGGCGCGGGAATCTTCGATAATTCGCGGTGAAATATTTAAAAAGCATTAACAGGGCAGGCTGAAAAATGATCGCCGGGATTTTGTGGGTAGGTAGATGCTGGAGCTGAAAAGTCGATTCAACGGGTCGGTGATGACCTATATCGTCACCTCGATCATTGCGATTGTCGGCTTGTCGATTCTCACCATGCTGTCTTCCTACTGGGTCACCGAGCAGGCAGACAAGGATGCCCTTGCCATCAATGTCAGTGGCGCCCTGCGGGTACAAACCTATGAGCTGGGCTATATGGCGGCCACCGGAAACAGCGCCCAATTGCAAACCGCCATCGACAGGTTTGCCAAGGGACTGGAACAACCCCTGTTTCAGACCCTGCAAAAAGACTCTCAATTACAACCCGCCTATCAGGGAATAAAAGACCAGTGGCAGATTCTGCGCCAGGTGCTGACGTCGAAAACCTGGAGCGAAGCTCAACTGAGCGAGCTTCTTGCCACCCAGGTGTCCTTGACCAATCATTTTGTTTCTCTGGTGCAGAAGTCTGCAGAGGCGAAAATTCGCCTGCTGCGCTCCATTCAACTCGCAGCGCTGCTGGCAACCCTGGTTTTTGCGGTGTTTATCATTCAGCTGCTAAAAATGCGGGTTCAGCAACCCTTGGCACAGTTGACCTATGCCGCCCACCGCATAGGAAAGGGGGATTTCACCCAAAGGCTGGATATTCCCGGAGACGATGAACTGGCACTGATGGCGGCAACCCTCAATCACACCTGCGACGCCATTGCCTCCATGTACGGCCAGCTTGAAAACCGCGTCAAGGAGCAAACCCTGGAATTGAAGCGCAACAACGATGCCCTGGCATTTTTGTTTCGCACGGCGCGCATGATGCTGGAGCATCCGGAAAATCCCGTCGACTACCAGCTTATTCTCGATGAATTGGCTGCCATTATTGATATTCGCGACATAGAACTCTGTTTGATGACACCCGCTGGCGACAAACCCTACGCCCAGGTTCAGCCGGAAAAAGACGAGCAGCCCCTGTGCGGTCGCAACGATTGCGGGAATTGCCATTGTGACAATGTCTTTGTCAAACTCAGCGATCCCCAAAGTGTTCGCTTTCCCTTAATTCACGCTGGCGAGTATTACGGTGTCCTGGTTATTCGCAATTTTTTACTGGAGCACAGCTGGCAGTTTCAATTGGTGCAGTCTGTGGCCGACCAGGTGTCCTTGTCCCTGGGCTTGAAAGAGCGCCACAATCAGGATCGCCGCCTGGCGCTGATGCAGGAGCGCACCGTGATTGCGCGGGAGCTCCACGACTCTCTCGCCCAGGCTCTTTCTTATCTGAAAATTCAGGTCACCCGGCTGGATAAAGCCCAGTTGAAGCAGAGTTATGAGCTCCAAAAACCCATCATTGACGAATTGCGCATGGGGCTTGATTCCGCCTACCGACAATTGCGGGAACTGCTGACAACGTTCCGCCTTAAAATGACCGGCGAAGGCCTTTATGCCGCCCTCAGCCAGACCGTTGACCAGTTCACGGAACAGAGCGCTCTGGATTTTCACTTGAATTTTGCTGCTCACCAGGTGCCTTTTTCACCCATGGAGGAGATTCATTTGCTGCAAATTGCTCGCGAGGCCTGTCAAAATGCGGTGCATCACAGCAAGGGGAAAAATGTTTGGGTGAATTTGTCGGGAAGTGACGACAATGTTGTCACCCTCACAGTGGCGGATGATGGTGTGGGCGTGGAGCCGGGCATTGAAAAGATTAACCACTATGGCATGGCTATCATGCAGGAGCGCGCCAGGCACTTGCACGGAGAGCTTCGAGTGGCACCCCGTCAGGAAGCGGGAACCCTGGTGTCGCTGAAATTTTCCCCAGGGTCTGTCTTGGCAACAGGCACTTAATGGCTGCGGGAAAATTTGCATTGCGGGATACGCCCGCAAAAAAGTCCTTCGAAATTATCGCTTGCAGGGCAAGCTCCCACAAAAACTCGGCGCCTGCCAGCTGATACGCTCCTAAAGCCGTGGGAGCTGGGCATCCCGGCGATGGATTTTTGGTTTGGCGCATTATCGTCAACAGGGCAGACTCTACAAAATAATGCACAGGTCATTAGCCGTTTATAAGTTTGGTATAAAATACCGTTGCGCCAATCATCAGCGGAATCAGCAAAAAATAGCAATAAACAAGGCCGCGAATCAGCGGGTTGGCATGGCGCAGCCCCATAAGGTTGTCAATAATTTGCGACGCTTTAAGGCTGATGGTGGCGCAGACAAGCAGGGCAATGGCGCCGGTAATGGCCATGGATTCGGCGAAAGTGCTGGTCAGCAGTGTCAGCGCCAGCAGCACCAGCCAGCTGTTGCGCAATTGAAGCAGGTTTTGGCGATAGTTCATCATGGTTTATCCCAGCACATAGAGTAAGGGAAAAATAATCACCCACACCAGATCGATCATATGCCAGTAACAGGCGACGCTCTCCAGACCCTCGTGATCGTCTTTGCTGTAGTTGTTGAGATGGGTGTTGAGCGCCGCCCATAGCACGGCGCAGCTGCCAATGGCGACGTGGAGAAAATGATTGAATCCCAAATAATAATACAGTGAGAAAAACAGATTGGTATTAATGGTAATGTCGGCGTCGAGATTCCACTGATGCTCCCAGAGTTTGATACCGCAATAAACGGCGCCGGCGGCAACGGTGAGGAGAAGCCAGCGCAAACATTTTTTTGTGTTGCCGTGTTTCATCGCCGCAACGGCGCGGGCAATAAAAAAGCTGCTGGTGAGAAGAACCAGAGTGTTGACGACCCCAGCGCTGGTGTTGAGTTGCTGGGGGCCAGCAGCAAACACCTCGGGATTGAAAACCTTGGCAATCAAGAAGACGATAAAAAACAGGGCAAACTCGGTGAGTTCGGCGTAAATCAAAATCCACACCGCTGTGCTCCCCGGCGTGGCATGATCCCGGCTATCGTTCCCCGGTGCGGCGATTACTTGCAGCAGCGCAGGCGCGCTCTCAGAAATGTGCATAAATCAGCTGTTCTATGGCAGAAAGAGTGTCGGCGTCATCGGTCAGAGGTTGTGCCATGCACACCAGGCAGGCTTCCTTGGCGGGCAGCCCGGAATTGATCATCAATGCGGTGTAAATCACCAGTCGTGTCGACGCCGCCTCTTCAAGGTCGTGATTTTTAAGGCGGCGAAGATCCTGGGCGAGGGTTACCAGCTGGCTGGCGATGGTGCGATCGAGGCCGGTTTCGGCGCAGACAATATCCACCTCCCGCGCCGCTTCGGGATAATCAAAGGTGAGACCGACAAAACGCTGGCGTGTGCTCGGTTTCAAACCTTTGAGCAGGTTCTGGTAGCCGGGGTTGTAGGAAATCACCAGCATAAAGTCCGGGTGAGCCTCGACCATTTCCCCTGTGCGCTCAATGGGCAGAATGCGGCGGTGATCCGACAGGGGGTGCAGAACGACGGTGGTATCTTTGCGCGCTTCGACAACTTCGTCGAGGTAACAGATGCCCCCTTCGCGAACCGCCCTGGTGAGGGGGCCGTCCTGCCAGAAGGTGCCGCTGCCACCGATAAGGTGGCGGCCAACCAGATCCGCGGCAGTGAGGTCGTCGTGACAGGCGACGGTAAAGAGCTGGCGCTTCAGTCTGTTCGCCATGTGCTCAATAAAACGGGTTTTGCCACAGCCCGTCGGCCCCTTGATGAGAACCGGCAGGCGGTTGGCTGCGGCGCTTTCAAAAATTTCCACTTCCCGCCCTTGGGGCAGGTAGTTGCGCTGGGGTGATAGCTGTTGGGGTATAAATGTTTCCCTCGCAAGGGACGGTGCGCAGGCATTCATGGGTTTTGTCCGGTGAGTTGCAGGTAGAGCGCCGGCAGTAGTAGCGGCAGTTTGGCAATATGGCTGACCAGGGCGTAACCGCGTTCGCCAAAAACGTAGGGCAGATAGTCACTGCCGTCTTCGTCGATGGTGACGCAAAAGGGAATAAGGCCTTTTTGGCGAGCCTCGATGACCGCCTGGCGAGTGTCTTCGATGCCGTAGCGGCCTTCGTAGTGGTCGAGATCGTTGGGCTTGCCGTCGGAGATCATCAGCAACAGCCGCTGGCGGGCGGGTTGCTGCTCAAGAATGGCCGTCGACTGGCGAATGGCGGCACCCATGCGGGTGTAAAACCCGGGGCGAATGGCGAGAATTCGCCCCCTGGTAACGGCGCTGTAGGGTTCGGCAAAATTTTTCAGCAGGTTGTAACGCACCTGGCTGTTGCGCACCGAGGAAAAACCGTAGAGGGCGAAGCGGTCGCCGCAGGCGTCCATGGCCTCGGCAAATAGCACCAGGGCGTCGCGAATGACATCAATCACTCGCTGCTCCTCGCTGAGCATGGAGTCTGTGGACATGGACAGATCCGCCAGCGCCAGGCAGGCTAGATCCCGCTGGCAGGCTCGTTGGGCGCGATAGAAGTCCTGGCGTTCGCTGTTCTGTTCCGGTTCGGCGGCGTATTCAATCCAGGCGTCGAGATCGAGTTCGTCCCCCCAGGGTTGACGGCTCTGCCAATGGGTCTGGGGCTGGAGTACAGAAAACTGCCGTTTCAGTTGGCGGGCGGTGGCGGCCAAATGCTCCGGTATGGGCTGGGGTTGCGCCTGATCGGCCACCATGGGTTGCACCAGGCAGTAATCCTTTATCAGAGTGCCGCGGCGAAAATCCCATTCGGGAAACCTGCTTCCCCGCCCCAGGGGCAGATCGTCGTTTTGTGCGCCGGGCAGATCGAGATCAAAGCGCAGGGTGCCACCACCGGCGCGGCGCTGGCGGGACAGGCTGATAATGTCGAGATCGTCCGCTGCTGATGCCGGGTCGTCCTGATCTTCGTCCTGACAGCGATCGAGATCCACCTGTTCGGCCATGGTAAACAGGCTGGGCAGTTGAAAAACCAGCAGGCCGTCATTGGGGTTGCGATCTTCGGCGCGAGTGGCGCTTTTGCGAGTGCTGCTGTCGTGACTTTTTTTGCTGCTGTTGATGTTGTTGCCGCCATTTTTATTGTCTTTGGCGTCTTCAGGGCTTGGGGATATGTCCTGAATGGGTTGCGGATAGAGCCATAACGCCACCGGCATGGGGTCGCCCTTTGCCAGCGGCAGGCGGGTAACAGAGCCAGGGTTGCGCAGGGCGCTCTGAATCGCCAGTTCCCGTTGTTGCTCGTCGCGGTCGAGATGATTCGGGCAGGGGCGAATGGGGATTAGATTGTCCACCAGGCGTTGATAGCGTTTTGCCAGCCCTGGATAGGCCTTTAACAGCGCCAGGGTGGCTCGCTGATTGTCAACAAACCAGTGTTTGATGGTGGGCAATGTCGCCGCCATGGCGGTGAGCCAGAAGTACAGATCCCGATTCAATTCGGCGTCGGCAAAGCAGGCGATCAGTGGTGGCAAACGCACACTGCGCTCGTCCTGCCAGCTCACGGCAAAACGTTTGTGACTGCCGGCCACGCGCTGAATAAAGGATCGTCTGCTGTTAAAACGGCGGGGCGCCGCGCCTTCGATGAGTTTTCCGGGGCAGCCGCCAAGGCCGCGGTAAAAGGGTGCCAGTTGCTGGTTGAGCCCGGCGAGCTCCACTTTGGCACTGTCGTAATCGGTTTGCGCTTTGCTGGAGACAATGCGATGCCAGATTTCACCAACAAATTCTTCCACTGTGTACGTCTCCTTAGGTACGGCCTCTGGACTCCGGTGAGCAGACCGAGCCGCTCACCGGAAACCGGTGTGGCAATTAATTGGTTGCCAGGGATGAATTGCTCAATTTGACCGTTTCGGGGCTGCCAACAAAGAAGCTGGCAAGATAGGCGACAAGGCCGCTCAGAAAGATCAGGCCAAAAATTTCCCGCGCCCAAAACACCGGATTCAATTCAGCCTGGGTGGCCATAAAGTTCAAAGCCTGCCCGGATTCAGGCAGCCGTTGCACGGCAACCTGCCAGGCTCCCGCCACGGTGAGGGCAAGAGTAATGCCGGCCATGCTCAGACACATGGTCCAGAAGGCGTAACGCTCCAATTTCTGGGCGAACTCGCTGTTGCCCTGGGGGCGGCCGCGCATAATGGGCATTGCGTAGGAGATGATGGTCATCACGATCATGGCGTAGGCGCCGAAAAAGGCGAGGTGGCCGTGGGCTGCAGTGAGTTGGCTGCCGTGGGTGTAATAGTTCACCGGCGCCAGGGTGTGAAGAAAGCCCCAGACACCAGCGCCGAGAAAGGCCATGACAGCAGTGCCCAGCGCCCAGGTGGTGGCGATGCGGTTGTTGTGCTGGTAGCGGCGTTTTTTCACCATATCAAAGGCAAACATCACCATCATAAAAAATGGGATCGGCTCAAGGGCAGAAAATAATGAGCCAAGCCACAACCAGTATTCCCCAGGGCCGATCCAGAAGTAGTGGTGACCCATGCCAATGAGGCCGGAAATCAGTGCCATGGCAATGATCACATAGAGCCATTTTTCAATCACCTCGCGATCAACCCCGGTGACTTTGATGAGCACGAAAGCAAGGATGGCACCCATGATCAGCTCCCACACGCCTTCAACCCAGAGGTGCACCACCCACCACCAGAAAAACTTGTCCAGCACCAGGTTTTTGGGGTTGTAAAAAGAGAACAGAAAAAACACTGCCATGCCGATCAAGCCAGTGATCAGCACCATATTGACCACGGTTTTGCGGCCGCGCAGAACCGTCATGCCGAGATTGAAAATAAATGACAGGCAGACGATAACGATGCCGATTTTAGTGATGGTGGGTTGCTCGAGAAATTCCCTGCCCATAGTGGGAAGCAGGTGGTTTTTGGTCAGCGCCGCCAGCTCGGAATAGGGCACCAGAAGATAGCCAAGCACAGTGGCGACACTGGCGGCGGCAAACACCCAGAAGGTGATTTTCGCCAGCAGTGGACTGAACAGTTCGGTGTCGGCCTCTTCCGGCACGAGAAAATAGGATGCCCCCATAAAGCCAAACAGCAGCCATATGATCAGCATGTTGGTGTGAACCATGCGCGCAACATTGAAAGGGATGAGTTCATTGAGAACATCCCCATTGATGTACTGCATGCCCATTAACAGGCCGAACAAAATCTGCCCGGCAAACAGCATCAGGGCGAAGATAAAGTAGGGCATGGCGACTTTTTGTGATGCAAATTTCATAGTGATTTTTTCCTTGTCTCAGCCTTCAATATTGGGTGGCCATTCGTTATCGTCAATGCGGGATGTCCAGATCAGGAACTCGGCCAGATCGTTGACCTCCTCGTCGCTGAGATGAAATTGCGGCATTTTGCGACGTTCAGGAATCTGTAACGGCTGTGCCGCCATCCACCCGGACATAAAGCTTTTAAACATTTTTTCGTCGCCAGCGCCCCTGCGATCAAAGACATTGGCGAGCTCGGGGGCGAAATAGGCGCCTTCGCCCATCAGGCTGTGACAGCCGATGCAATTGTTTTCCTCCCACAACTCCTTGCCCTTGGCGACGGATTCAGTGATGTTTTGCCGGTGATCCCGCTTGGGCAGCTCCAGCATGGTGTCGGTGGTAAGACCCAGCAACAGCAGGAAGGTAAAGAAGCTACCCCCGTAGTACATATTGCGAGCCATTCCTTTGGTAAAGCGTTCGGCCATGGTGTCTCCTGGATGGTGTAAAAATAAATGATTAGGGTTGGGCGACAGGGGTAAGGCGGTTGCCGACGATGGCGGCTTGATCGCCGATCTCCCATGTGCGGTTTGGCGCCCGCACCAGGGTTTCGCTGTTATCGGCATGTTTTACTCTGTAGGCTTTGCCGCTGAGGCCGCTGGTTTCCTGAGCCGCGCCACCGCCCCAGGCGCCGACGATGCCACCCACTAGCGCCCCTATGGGGCCCCCGGCAGCGCCGCCCACCAGAA
>JALOAH010000254.1 GCA_023228865.1 Porticoccaceae bacterium
CCGCGACCTGAGGTCATGGTGCGCAGATGGCCGATGTAGCCGAACATTTCCGCCAGCGGCACGTCGGCCTTGACGCGAATGCCCATGGCGCCGCGTTCCTGATCCTTGATCATGCCGCGACGGCGGTTGAGATCGCCGATGACGTCGCCGACGTTGTCTTCTGGAGAGAACACGTCCACTTTCATGATGGGTTCGAGAAGTTGCGGGCCCGCTTTGGGCATGGACTGACGGAAAGCGCCTTTGGCGGCGATTTCAAAGGCAATTGCCGAGGAGTCAACGGCGTGGAAGCCGCCGTCGTAGAGCTCAACTTCAACGTCCAGAACCGGGTAGCCAGCGAGAGGGCCTTCCGCCATCATGCCCCTGAAGCCCTTTTCAATAGCGGGGAAAAATTCCTTGGGAACGTTACCGCCGACCACTGTGGACTTAAAGACAAAACCGGAGTTGATTTCGCCCGGGCGAATGCGGTAGTCGATTTTACCGTACTGGCCGGAACCACCGGACTGCTTCTTGTGGGTGTAGGAATCTTCGATCTGCTTGGTGATGGTTTCGCGATAGGCCACCTGGGGCTTGCCGACAACCATTTCGACGCCATAGGTGCGCTTGAGAATGTCGACTTTAATATCCAGGTGGAGCTCGCCCATGCCTTTGAGGATGGTTTCGCCGGAGTCTTCGTCGGTTTCAACCTGGAAGGTGGGATCTTCGGCAACCATTTTGCCAATGGCGACACCCATTTTCTCGGCGCCGCCCTTGTCTTTGGGAGCCACGGCAATGGAGATGACCGGATCGGGGAAGATCATGGGTTCCAGGGTGCACTCGTGATCGGGATCGCACAGAGTGTGACCGGTTTTGACGTTTTTCATACCGATAATGGCGATGATGTCGCCGGCCTGGGCGCGGCTGATCTCATTGCGGTCATTGGCGTGCATTTCCACCATGCGACCGATGCGCTCGGTTTTGCCTGTGGCGGAGTTGAGAATGGTCATGCCCTTCTCAAGTACCCCTGAGTAAATGCGCACAAAGGTCAGGGCGCCGAAGCGGTCGTCCATGATCTTGAACGCCAGAGCGCGGAAAGGTTCAGTTTCAGAGACAGTGGCGACTTCGCCTGTCGGGTTGCCCTCTTCGTCGGTGAGATCCTGGGGATCTACCTCGGTTGGGCTGGGCAAATAGTCGACAACGCCGTCAAGTACTAATTGCATGCCTTTGTTTTTGAAGGCGGAGCCGCAGAAAGTGGGGAAGAAAGAAAGGTTGATGGTGCCCTTGCGGATGCAGCGCTTGAGATCGTCTACGGAAATCTCTTCGCCTTCCATATAGGCCATCAACAGGTCGTCGTCCTGCTCAACGGCAGTCTCAACCAATTGGTGGTGATAGAGTTCGACGTCGTCGGCCATGTCGGCGGGAACGTCGGTAATTTCATATTTATCAGGATCGCCAGAGTCGTCCCAAATATAAGCTTTTTTGGTGAGGACATCGACAACACCTTTAAAGGTATCTTCACTGCCGATGGGCAAGGTCATTACCAGTGGGTTGGCGCCTAGCACTTTTTTGATTTGCTCCACCACGCGGAGAAAATCGGCGCCAATGCGATCGAGCTTGTTGACGAAAATGAGGCGAGCTACTTCAGAATCGTTGGCGTAGCGCCAGTTGGTTTCAGACTGAGGTTCAACGCCGCCGGAGCCACAGAAAACGCCGATGCCGCCATCGAGAACTTTGAGTGAGCGGTACACTTCCACAGTAAAGTCAACGTGCCCTGGGGTGTCGATAACGTTGAAGCGATGGCCTTTCCAGAAGCAGGTGGTGGCGGCGGACTGGATGGTAATGCCGCGCTCGGCTTCCTGGGCCATAAAGTCCATGGTGGACTCGCCTTCGTGGGTTTCACCTAGTCTGTGAATTCTGCCGGTGAGTTTGAGAATTCGTTCGGTGGTGGTGGTTTTTCCGGCGTCGACGTGCGCGAAAATTCCAATGTTTCTGTATAGCGATAAATCAGTCATGATGTAGCCCGGGTTTGGTTTCAAAACGCGCGCGATTATACCGGAAAATATTCCAGTTTATG
Source organism: Porticoccaceae bacterium (assembly GCA_023228865.1). The sequence continues at coordinate 2,051 of JALOAH010000254.1, forward strand.
GAAGTATTCGCAAAAACCTGAGGTGAAATGACGAAAAAAGTGAAAATAGAGCCGGCTTTTTGCTTAATAACAGCAAACAGGCGTTGACTCCAGCTAAATGAAGTATAAGATGGCGGCCTGAAATAGATTAGGCCTTAAAAGGCCGGTTGGCTGCTGCCGCTCCCCTGGAGAGGTGGCTGGATACGTATCCGTTTTTTAGAGGCGAATTTACAGTGGCAAAAGAAAAGTTTGAACGCAATAAGCCCCACGTCAATGTGGGCACCATTGGTCACGTCGACCACGGCAAAACCACCCTGACAGCGGCACTGACCCGCGTCTGCGCAGAGACCTGGGGCGGCACGGCGGTGGCGTTTGACGGTATCGACAAGGCGCCGGAAGAGCGCGAGCGCGGCATCACCATCTCCACCGCCCACGTGGAATACGACTCGCCAGCGCGCCACTACGCCCACGTGGACTGCCCAGGCCACGCCGACTACGTCAAAAACATGATCACCG